>NZ_JCBAJA010000013.1:0-130912 GCF_059834885.1 Microbulbifer sp. SE14
CACCCGGGCGTACTGGTAGCGGCTGATATCGCCGGACTTGTGCTGCACCTCGAAGTGGGAACTGCTGCTGAGCGAGTTGCCGCCCAGCAGTGTTACCGTCGCGTAGTCGGTGACCTCCGTCTGGTAGACGGAACCGGCCTCGCCGTAACTGCCGCTCACCAGCATCAGGTGCTGGCCGTTTAGGCAAAGGCGGTCTTCCACCTGGCCCAGGTAGGGGCGGTTCTCATTGCCCACGGCGGCGATGGCGATATTGGGGCAGCGGTAGACGGCGCCCCTGGCCGCCTCCAGGCTCCAGCCCACGCCCACAACGCCGTTGCCGCCGCCGCTGCTGTAGCTGAGCCCCACCTTCGGCTGCATGCCGTTGCGGCCCGGCGGCACCGGCATCTCCACGCCGTAGCTGACATTGCCGCCGCTGATGCTGGCGGACTCGCTCAGGCTGCCGACGTACTCGCTGGCGGGTACGGGCAGCGGAACCACACCCGCGTCGTCCACCAGGCCCTCGACGGTGATATTGACCGTCACGTCCCCGCCTGGTGTGAAACTGCAACCGGCATTGTTGCAGGCTTCTACCTTATATTGATACTGATCGTTCTCGCGGACGGTGTCGGTATAGGAGGTTTCGGTAAAAGGCGATTCATCGTCGTCTCCCGCCACAACATCCTCTGTTCCCGGAATGATTGCCGAACCATCTCTCCGCCACCGGTAAACCCTGTAAAAGTCCGCTGCGCTGCCGCCGCTGCGGCTCCAGGACATGGGCACCGAGCCGTCGTTGCTGTCGGACGGCGCGGAGGACCAGGACACCAGCGGCGCGTAGAGGAAGTCCAGCGATACCGCGCTGCTCCACTGGCCGCAGATGGGAGCGCCGTCCATCGGATTGTCCTTACAGGCCCGCACCCGGAAGCTATAGTAGCCTTCGGAGTGACCCTCGATATCCAGATCCGTAGCGTCTGCCTCTACGATATCGAAAGGCTGCCAGACAAACTCGGCGCCCTGACCCTTGTGCTGGATCTCGTAGTAGTCCAGGGGACCGTTGTCCCCCGGCGCATCCCAGCTGAAAATCGCGTTGCCGGGGACCTCGGTTGGGGTTATCTCGGGGTTGCGGGGTTGATTCGGGCGGTTGCGTACATAGACTTTTTTCCTATCCACGCCGATTGGACCACAGCCCGCGTTATTGCATGCCTGGGCTTTATACTCGTATCTGTCGTCCGCCCGATTCGGAACCAAGTAGGAATTGTCATCAGACTCACCGATTTCTTCAAAAAAGACCGGGAAGCCACCTTTTTCCTCATAGATCTTATAGTAAGTGACGATACCGGATGATGCACCCCAGCTAAGGTTGATATCGCCATCGGTATCGACATAGTCGCCACCGAGACTGCCCGGCGCGGAAGGGGCGGGCTCGACGGTGACACTTACGATATCACTGAAACCGGAGCAGGTATCAGGGCCACCCTCGCCGTCCTTGCAAGTTGCTGCCTTGTAATACCAGGTACCCGCAGGTTTGTTGCTGAACGAGTAGGCATCACCCGGTCCATCGTACTTCAAGGACCAACCCGTAACACCATTTGAACTCTCATACAGCTCTACGGTATCCAGTTTTCCAGTCCAGCTTACCGAGTAATTGCCTTCATCGTACTCGGGCACACTGAGTGTAGGAACTGGCAGCGTTACCGCTGCTGCGGGAAATGAAATTGCTGCCAGAGAAGCTGCAAACAGGCCAGAGGCTATCCCCCTGCGCTTTGCTCTCAATAACTTGCTAAAGTAAAGCACCATTTTACCCCAATTTACGTTTTTAGGATTAAGGCGCTATTTTTTCATAAGAGCAAAAACAAAGAGCAAGCCAAACAGGTCACCAGTAGGCGAGTCGGGCCGGAGAATCGCAATCCTGTAGATGTCAGAAGTATATTCTTTCCAACAACATCCACTCTTAACGCGGAAAGTAATGAGCGTTAAACTTTCATATAGAATGAAAACAAAGTGGCACGCACAGAGTGATCACCAGGAACAAAAAACCCGGCTATGCCGGGCAAAGGACAGGCTCAGGAAGAACCCATGCAACAAGCGTCAAAACTACCGGGTTAAAGACTCTCGAATTCCTCCAGCCATCCCCATCCCTGGCTCCACTCGTCGGTGATCTTTCCATCACGGACGTAGAAAATATGCATCACCTCCCCCTCGGCCTTTTTTCCGGAGGCGCGATGAACGCCTTTCCAGGACTCGCGGGTTGCCACCCTGCCACCCTGCACGATCACCTCCTCGACGGAGACCCGGAGCTCATCAAATGCCTGGTGAAATTCGCCGATAGCGCCCTTGATACCAGCCACTCCCGCAGGCTGCCCGGGAAAGGCGCTGTGGTCGACCATGTCCGGCAGGTAGATTTCATCGATTACGGCCATGTCCTTCCGGTTGAAGACCTCGTCGAACAGGCGCATTACCACCCGCTTGTTTTGCTCGATGGACATTTGCTCTCCCTCCGTCATGGAAACCTCTTTTGCGAAAACCGACGGCGCCAGCAGAATTCCGGCGAGAAAGCCGAATGCAAGGACCAAGCACTGCTTCATGATGTACCTCTCTGTTTGGTCTGGCCTTTAGAACCCGCTTCGTGCATCGGGGTCGGGACGTTCATTCTCCCAGAGTAGTCACGATACAAGGCCAGTCAAACCGGCCAGTGTCCGGCGGCTTGGGACAGTTTTTGTTTACAGTGCGCCAGTCGCGTCAGCGATCGCTCTCCACCGGGTGGTGTGCCGACAGCCACTCGGGAAAGCCCTCCTGCATACGGCGGGCCTTACGCCCCCTGCTCCGCAGCAGGGCCACGGCCTCTACCGAAAGCATGCAATAGGGCCCCCGGCAGTAGGCGATCACCTCCCGGCGCTTCGGCAGTTCCGGCAAGCGCGCCTCCAGCTGGTCCAGGGGAATGTTGACGGCACCCGGCAAATGCCCCTGGGCGAATTCATCCGGGGGGCGCACGTCCACCAGGGTGACCACGCCGTCCTGCAGGCGCTGCAGCAGTTCGTCCATGGCCACCGGCTCCAGCCCTTCCCGCTCCTGGAAATAGTTGGCCACCAGCTCGCGCATTTCCGCCAGGTGGCGCTCCGCCACACTGCGCAGGGCTCCCACCAGGTCCACCACCTCGGTACCGGAAAGGCGGTAGTGGATGTATTTGCCCTCCCGTCGGCCGGCGACCAGGCCCGCGCGGCGCAGGTGCTGCAGATGCTGGGAGACATTGGCCACCGGCAGGCCGGTCCGCGAGGCCAGCGCCTCCACGCTGTGTTCCCCCTGGGCCAGCAGCTCCAGCAGTTCCAGGCGGTGCTCCTGGCCCATGGCCTTGGCCACCCGCGCCAGCTGGGCCATGACCAGCCGCTTGGGATTCGTACTTGACATTCGTGAACTCTCCATCACATCATTCAATTAATCGATTGAATGATAAATTGAAATCAACCCACCAGACTGGGCGGCCCGGCCGCCGGGGAAGCGGATGACATGAATGACGCGATACTTGCACAGGAACCCCTGATCCGGCTAGGGGCCTTCGCCGGGATATTCTGCGCCGTGGCACTGGCGGAACTGGCCCTGCCGCGCCGACAACAGGAACACCGACGCCTGCGGCGCTGGCCGCACAACCTGCTGCTGATGATGGTGGATACCCTCGCCCTGCGGCTGTGCTTCCCGCTGGCGGCCGTGGGCGCCGCACTGCTGGCGGAGGAACGGGGCTGGGGATTGCTGAACCCACTGGCGCTGCCGGGCTATATCGTCTTCCCCCTTTCCCTGCTGCTGCTCGACCTGATCATCTACACCCAGCACCGCCTGTTCCACGCCATGCCCTGGCTGTGGCGACTGCACCGGATGCACCACGCGGACCTGGAGGTAGACGTCACCACGGGGGTGCGCTTCCACCCGCTGGAGATACTGCTGTCCATGGGTATCAAACTGGCCGCGGTGATTGCGCTCGGCGCACCGGCGGTAACGGTGCTGGTCTTCGAGGTAATACTCAACGCCACCTCCCTGTTCAACCACGGCAACCTGCGCCTGCCCGCGCGACTGGAACCGCTGCTGCGGCTGCTGCTGGTCACCCCGGACATGCACCGGGTGCACCATTCCACCCTGCCGACAGAAACCAATAGCAACTTCGGCTTCAACCTGCCCTGGTGGGACCGCCTGTTCGGCACCTATCGCGCTGAACCGGCGAAGGGGCACCGGGGGATGCAGATCGGCCTGGACACTTTCCGCGATACGCGCGACCTGCGTTTGGACCAGCTGCTGTTGCAACCCTTCCGCAATGCGCAACCTCGCAAACTGCAACACGGAGCCAAACAACAATGAAACGCAGACTACCCATACCGCGCCTGATTGCCGGCGCCCTGCTGCTACTGGCCATCGCCACCGCCTACACCCAGCGCGACAGCCTGGACCCGGCGACGCTGGAAACACTGGTCGCCAGTGCCGGCCCGGCAGCGCCGCTGGTTTACATCCTGCTCTACGCGCTGGCGACGGTGCTGTTCGTACCCGGCACGGTGTTCGGCCTGCTGGGCGGCGCCCTGTTCGGCCCTGCCTGGGGCACCGCCTGGAATCTTGCCGGCGCGACCCTGGGCGCAGCGCTGGCCTTCCTGCTCTCCCGATCGCTGTTGGGAGACTGGGTGGCGAGGCGCAGCGGGGAGCGGTTGCGGCCGCTGATGGACGGAGTGGCCCGGGAAGGCTGGCGCTTCGTCGCCTTTACCCGGCTGGTGCCGATTTTCCCCTTCAATCTGCTGAACTATGCGCTGGGTGCCACGAGCATCCGCTTTCTGCCCTACCTGCTCACCTCGGCCCTGTGCATGCTGCCGGGAACCGCGGCCTATACCTACCTCGGCTACCTGGGCCGCGAGGCCGCGGGCGGCGCCGAGGGGTTGGTGCAAAAGGGACTGATCGGCCTTGCCCTTTTGGCTATCGCCCTGCTGCTGCCGCGCCTGTTGCGTCACCTGCGCCGCCCACCACTGCAGTGGCAAGACACTGATTCCCTGCGCGCCCAACTCGCAACGGACGGACCGCTACTGCTGGACGTGCGCAGCGCCGAAGAGTTTGAGGGGCCACTCGGGCATATTCCCGGCGCCCGCAACCTGCCGCTGCCGGACCTAGGGCAGGAATTGCAACAGTTACAAGATTGGAAAGACAAGCCGGTGGTTACCGTGTGTCTCACGGACCGACGCTCCGCAGAAGCGGCGCGACTGTTACAGGCCGCCGGCTGGCAACAGGTGCGGGTGTTGCGCGGAGGAATGAAAGCCTGGCGCGGGCAGGAACCCTGACGCCATTCAGAGAAAATTCCGCAGGGCCTGCACCACCGACACCCGCCGATCCATGTGCAGGCTGTGCCCGGAGGCGGCAACTTCCAGCAGGCGGGCGTTGGGCATTCCCCGCTGCATGCGCCACGCGCTGGCGGCAGCGGTGACGGCGCTGGCGGCCGCCCGCAGGATCAATGATGGGCAGATGATCCGCTGCAGCAGGGACCAGTGCAATGCCTCGCTGACGGAAACCAGGCTCACCCATTCCACCAGGCGCGCCGCATCGAATTTCCACCGCCAACGCCCATCGTCTCCGAGACGAAGGTTGTTGAGCACAAATTTACGGGATTCCCCATGGTTATTGCTGTGGCCGCAACTCTCAATATACTCGGCCACCGCCGATTCCGGGCTTGTGAAGCTGGCGGCGGCGCAGCGCCTCAACATCGCGCCCAGCCTGCGGGTGTAATCGAACGTGGAAATGGAGGGGGGATCTGTATCCAGGATGGCCAGGCGCTCCACCCGCTCGCAGTTTTCGGCCGCAAACATCCAGGCGGTAACAGCGCCCATGCCGTGTCCAACCAGCCGGAAGGACTGCAGGCTCAGGGCATCGGCGAGAGCGTCTATATCCGACACCATGGCGCAGGGGCTGTAAGCGGCGGCCCGGCCGCTGGCGCCGTGTCCCCGCTGATTGGGAACCAGGACGCGAAACTTGCCCGCCAGCGCGGCAGCCACGCCGTCGAATTCCCAGGCATGCCCGGCCAGGTCGTGCAAAATCAGCAGTGGAGGCGTGCCGGCGCTGCCCCATTCGCGGTAATGGATAGCCAATTCATTTAGCTCAATGACCTTGTCCACTACTCCGGCCCTGGGGTGACCAGGAAATGGCCTATCTAGTCGCACTGGACAGCAAGTTCTCGAAGCTGCATCTCGCTGGCACGCCTATCCCACCTTGCGGATTCGCCAGGCTCCAGCATCAACGACCAGATCAGCAGTCCGTTTTCCTCGGTTATTGACTCGACTTTCATTCCCTGTACAGAAATAGTGGCTCTTCCAGTGACAAATTGTTTCACAGGGACGGGTATGACGGCAGGCGGTATGGGTACGAGGCTGTTCGTTTATGCCAGCGCTGCACCTTATGAAAAACGACGTATGGTCTGCTTCGGGCCTATTAGCTGTAGCAGATGACTACTGGCAGGACTTCACGCCCGCTTGCCACTCCCGGCGCAACAGGCTGAACAGTAAAGAATCGCGGACCTCTCCCTCCCTCAAGTAACGCTCCCGCAACAGCCCCTCGCGCCAGAAGCCGAGGGCCTTCAACACACGAATAGCGGAGGTATTCCTGGGGTCAGTATCCACTTCGATTCGGCGCAGCCCGATACTGTCGAAAGCATGGTCAACCAGCACTGAAATAGAGCGCGCCATCAACCTCATACCCCAGTATTTCTTTCCGAGCGCAAAATCGATTTCCGTCTTGCCGTTATCACGGTCTATATCAGACAGCGTGACGGTGCCGACTATCTCCCCGCCCCAATGCACTCCCCACTGATAGAGGGATCCTTCCAGGCATCTGCTGTGCACAGTCTCCAGCAGGTCGGCCGCATCCTGAGGACTTTGCAGCCTTGGAATAGACATATAGCGGACTACGTCAGCATCGGAGAAGATAGCGTAGAGAGAGGGGACATCTTGAGGCCCAAGCCAGCGCAGCACCACACCCCTGCCCTCAAGCCTGGGAAGCCATTCCCGGAGCTCACAGGAACTGGTCATATTGTACTTGATAAGGCTATACACTGGATTGATTAGAAAACGAGTTTATTAATCGGAACATCAAAACACACGCTATCAAACTCGCTCAGAAACCAGGCGCACCATTCCAGACAAACCGCATTCATTGCGAACAGAAAACCCGTGTTCCCGCAATCTTTCCTCCAACCAGGTGGGGCAGAGACGCAGCTTCTTGTAACGGCTGACGCTCATCTTCCACTCCTGGCCATCCTTTCTATGCAGAATATCGTAGACCCAGAGGTCATTATCGGAATATTCCAGGAAGCAGGTCAGGATTTTACGATCGTCACTGCGTACGGGAATAATCCTGTTCTCCGGCGGAGGAATAGTTGAATAATCACGCAGGCTAATAACCAGGCGACCACCGCTCCGAAGTGCGGCGCTCGCCTCCTCGAGCAGGTGAACCACCGATTCGTGGTCGGGCAGGTGGGTAAGCGTATCCCCCATGCAGAGTATCAGTTCCGGCCTGTCCGGCAGGTGTCTGCGGAACAACAGCAAGTCGTCTTGAACAACTTGTATCGGCAGCCTGCCACGACGATTGCGCAACTTGCCCAGCAGAGGCTCGCACATGTCGATGGCAACCACGGAGAAACCTCGATTCGCCAGGGGGATGGCATGCATTCCGAAACCGGCGCCCAGATCTACTGCCACCCCTATGTACCTCGGGGTGGCATCGATCATAGCCAGCTCAGCCGATCCGCGGTCCATTGCGGACTCGGAGCCTCCGACCATCCAGCTATAGATCGGTCCCAGATGCTTGTCGTAGTGTTCTTTTATCGATGTCATTAAAGTTGACTATTTTGGAACCAGAGTTTAGGGCGATCCGGAAACACCAGCGGACGTTCGTCTGTCAAGAGAACCACCCAAACCACCCTTCTGAATCTGGTTCTTAATCATTTCGGATGAGTTGTGGGATACCCTCTCCCGCTCCATGGCCGTCATACAGACCTTTTTTCTCATGTGGGAACCGGTACTTCGGACAACCTTGCAGGTCTTTTTGTCCCTCTCTTCAGCCGCCTTAGCGGCAGCCGCACTTGCCTGCCCCGCCCCTGGCACTGAGGCGACATCCTGTCTTCCGCCAGCCACAGAGGCACAACCAGCCAGCACACTCATACTGAGCATAAGGGAAAAAATTAATTTCATACTCATAGAAACACCCCGTTCTCTAAACAGCCTGGAATGCACTCAGGCATCCCGTAAAAGGGTGAGGGGGATTGTCACACGGCATCACCCGTTAAGCCGCTCTCTTTCGGGACAGGATTCGGCCATTTCGGCCAAGCGGGGCGGGTAATCTTTACACGATGCAATAACCGGGATCCGGAGAACGCCGTTTGGACATCATTACCATGGAAGCATCTTTAGCATCCAAGACTCCTCAAGTGCTCAATCTTTTCGGACATGGACCGAACCAGATCGTTCATCTTGATAGGTGGCAATACGCCCAACTCCCTCAATTTATTGATACTTACAAACTGCAGGTTCAGGCAAGGCGTTTTCTGTTGAAACTCACACAGGGCCTCATTGGTTATGACCGGCATATAGTTAGGAGAAAGACCGCCAAGTATTTTAGAGGGTAAAAGCAGCTTTTCCGGCCTGGCCGGAGATGTACTCGACATCCTCGCCAGCAAAAACCTATACTCGGGCTTCTTGAAGAAGGCACCGGGAAATATCCACAACCGGGACGGCTGCAGGCACTCGGCGGCTACACCATCGAATATGGCATCTGAATACGGGTCTGTGGAGAGCAGTATAGAAATACACTGCTCGGTATAAACCTCCAGAAAATAGCTCGTATACAACTGGTTGACTGGATCATCTATATAGACGCTAAATATATTTTCAATGGATCGCGCAAACTTCAGGGCGAGCATTTTCTCCTTAAAGTTATCCAGGTTCCAGAAACTTTCTTTTTCAGCTACAGCTTGTGCGTTATCAGATTGTACTTTTTGCACCACCATATCCATGATTTAACTTCCTTATCCAGAGTTTATTTTCATCAGAAGCCTACTGTGTGGCTAATTACATGTTTTGCTCCAACACATGTCTCCAGGATCGGAAAACATCCCATCGTTATCTCGATCCCACCCCCTTTCCCCGCTGGCGCTAAGCTGCAAATCACCGTCATCGGACTGTGCATTTTTGGCCTGCGCCTGCAATACATAGGAGTCATCGTCGGCAGCAACGATTACCAGGTCATAGGTCTTTTTACTACTGTCGAGAGGCGCTTCCGCGGGGAAAATTGCAGGAAGTCCGGTATCGCTGCCGCCGGCTGCAGCACCTGCATAACTACCTGTTGCGGTAAAGTGCCGTTCCATCGACTGCGCCAACCCCATCAGCGCGCCCTGGGCATCAGCACGATTCGCCGATCGTACATACTCCTGATAGGAAGGCCAGGCTATAGCCGCCAGAATCCCGAGGATCGCCACCACGATCATCAGCTCGATCAGTGTGAATCCCTGGTTCTCATTCATCTTTTGCCCCCAAAGCGCTCATTATTGGCAAGCATACCGACTCCCAGATCATTTCGATCCCCGGATTAGAAAGGCGTGACCTCTTCCCAGGACAAGCGCCCTTCCCTACCCGATTGTCCCAAGTTGATATCGCGCGAAACAATCGTGCCAGCGCTGGTCGGTATATATTGTTTCTTGCCATCCAGGAAACCAGATTTGTTTGGGATACCCTCGGCAATCATCTGCCCAACCAATCCCTGATCGGCACTGTCGATGTTTCCATCGTTATTAGCATCAAATACCGCGAACTTCTTGGGCGCCAGCCCGGTGCGCACATCCACCGACATCAGCCAGCCATAGCCGCCCACTGAGCAGACCTTGGCCGAAGGAACCAGTGTGTTGAAAAAGAGTAGGTCGCGCAGGAGGTCGGGACGACTGACGATGCGCTCGCCGGCATCGTCACCTGTCGGCGCATTGCCCGTACGCAGCTGGATATACCATCCGTACTCCGTGCTCCAGTCGATCTCGTCTCCGGTCAATGTACGGTGGGTGGCATCTGTACCATCCGCTTGAGTGACGCTGCTTTCGGCAAGGCTGCGAGCCGCCAGGTCTCCCTTGTCCAGGCCATAGGTGCCATTGTCAGATACTGCATAGAAGCCGCCCGCCGTGTTGGTCGTGGTATCCGCAGATGTCAGGTACTGACCGGTACCGAAGGTCACCAGCAAATTGGGCTCATTTCCATCCCGGTTGGCGGTATTGCGCAGGACCAGCGGAGCGGCGGTGACAGGCTCGGCCTCGCCGGCAGAGAAAAGCGGTTCGGGGCTACCCAGCGCATCCGACGCAACCTTCCAGTCGCCAGCCGTGGATACGTCGAATGCCCACAGATTGCCTTTCAGGTCCCCGGCATAGATCCGGTCCACGACGCCGTCGAGATCGGCGTCGACGATCGCCGGTGTGGACATGCCGTTGCGGCTATCCACATCCGCGGTACCCGTTGAGATATAGGTGTAGCTGTTGCCGCCCCCATCGTCACCGTCCAGGTAGACAATGAACAGGCCGGCATCCCCGGTATCACTGTTGTAGCCGTTGCCGAATACTGCCGCCCATTCGCCATTGGACATCAGTGCTATCTGTGGGCGGCTGAAGCTGTAGCCGAGGTTTTCGTCTTGCGCGCTGGTGAACTCCCAGAGCACCAGGCTGGACGCATTGGCTTCGCTGAAACTCCCCGGGTCCGTCACGTCGAGAGCGAAGAATCCCTTGCCACCACCGCCGAGCCCGCCAACTAGTACAGTCTTCCAGCTCCCATCGACAAATACATCTGAAACCGTCGGTGTTCCGTCCACATAGTAGATATGGCGATACTCCTGCGAGGTCAGGGCATGCAGGCCGTACTCCCGCTCAGCACTCAGCACTGCCGACGGCGAGTAGGCAATCAGCTCCCTGCCCGCATTGGACCCACTTGTCCGCGCATTGAAGCCGTGCAGGAAACCGTCGTTGGCGCCCACATAGACCATCGGTGTACGGGTGCTGTGCTGCGACTTGAATGCGGAGTAGCTGTTCGCCCCAGTGGGGAAAGGCACGGTATCCGGCCAGTTACCGTTTGGCGCACCGACATATACCGGGCTGGAGTTGATGATATCCCCAAGGCGGCCGCGCCGTTTGCGAAAGGTATCGCTCGCAGTGCCCTCGTTGCTGCGGTCCCCGCGCAGGTACTCGATCCGCTCCGAGGCCCGGCTGTCGACCACAAGGGACCCGTTCGACGTATTGATGCTGAGATCCTGTGTATGGGCATTCCCGGAGTCCGAAAGGTCGACGCCTCCGGGCGTGAAGGCCACACCACCGACGCCCTCCCGGTAGGTGAGTATCACCCGGTTGTCCGGACTGGCACTGTCCAGCAGGCTTCCGGCTTCCCAGGCCGGAGTGTCGGAGACCTCACCATTGCTATCAATCTCCAGTGCGGAAAATTCTCCGCTCCAGTCCCCACTGTTGAATTTGGCCTTGAAGAGGGCGGAGCCGGCCTCCAGCGACGAGGAATTGAAGGCCAAGGCACTGGAGCTGCCGACAATCTCGTGGACGCTGTTGGCAATCTTGTTGAAAATCCCCGTCAGGTCGCTGGCATCCCTGGCGTCGTACAGGCCTCCGCCGCCCAAAAAGCCCGAGTTGATCATCAGCGGGGTTTGTGACAGGCCGTCCTCGGCAAAGCCGATCATAAAGCTGGTGATATTGTGCTTGACTTGGGTGCCGTCAGGCTTCGTCAGGTCTGGGCGCAGGTCAATGTCGTACAGCGCCTTAACCACGTCATCCATTTCATGGATTCTCTCGCCGTCGTCATAGCTGTAGCCCTGGTTCTCATCCGTACACCCGGCGGGGTTGTCGCTGCAGGCAAAATCGTATCCCTTCAGGTGACTGCTGATTTCGTCATCCCGATGGCTGGGTTCGCCGTCGGTCAGCGCCACCATAAAGCTCTTTTGGCAGTGGTACTGGATGGCGCCGCCGCTGATGGTGTTGTCGGGCTTCGGCACTCGCGGGCTGACATCGTTCCAGTCCGGCTCATTGGCAAAGATCTCCCAGCCCGGCACAGACACGGTACTTCCATCCTCATCGACATAGGTCAGCGGCTGGTTTTCATAGCCGGAAATAAAGTAACGCCCCACCCCGGCGAAGGTCTCTGCCAGTGGCGTGGAACTGCTGGTATCCACGGCGTCTATCCGCTCGTGAAGCAGGCTTCGATTCTCCGGGGTAAGTTCCGATACCCCAAACAGCGCTCGACCTCCGTTGGTGCCGCCATCAAACTGCATCAAACCGACACGCACACCGGACAGGTTGGGAATTAGTTCGTGCAGGACATCCTTCATGATATCGACACGGCGGACACCCACCTTGGATCGGCTTGCGTTGCCATCCTCGTCCAGGAATCTGGCCGCCTCATAGACGCCGAGATTATTTCGATTGGAGAAATACCAATTCAGGAAATGCCCGCTAACGTCTTTCGTCCGGTAGTCATTATCATCTGTCTCGTAATAGCTTGCAGTACTTCTATCTGCATACAGCCACGCCTCATCATACTTGATGTCGTCATCAAAGCAGTTGTGATCCGTATCCCAGGTTCGCCAGATACCGTCGCCAATGGTGAACTCTACAGCACCAACATTGCTTCCCGACAAAGCCACGCGGAACTCAATCTCCGATTTTTCAAAATCCCCGGGATCATCCGGTTCTTCGTATCGGTATCCGATCGGATTGGCGCAACTGGCGTAGGTAGCGTTTTTGTCATAGCCGAGTGGACCCGGAACTACATCCTCCATGGAGCCGGACGAGTCCATCACCAGCATGATATTCGGCGGCGCGGAGCTCTTCGCATATAGCGGAACATCGGACAGGTCCCCGGGGGCTGCAGAGGCGCATGTTGCCCATGTCATCAGGAATCCGGCACTGAGTCGGCACATTGAAAGAGACAGCTTCGAGTTCTGGTTATTCATATTTCTCTCTCTTAAAATGCTTTTCCATAGAAAGTTGTCAGTATCCGCTCTGTGCCCCCCGCACCCTGGCCTCGGGCTACTATTTTGAAGACCTGGATATTATCTAAGCTGAGCTTGGTCGCTCCCGCACTGAGGTCCACATCAGCCGCGTTAGAATCATCAGAAGCCGATCCAGCCAGTTCTATGTAGATACGGCCGGTCATCGAATTTCCATCAGGGCCATCCATCGCCACATCCCATTCCACCGAGTTGCCGTCTGTCCAGGTATCCCCGGCGAACAGGTCTTCCGGCCCACTGCCGGCGGGGTAAAGCCATCCGGTAGAACCAAAGTCCGCAGTATCTGGAAGCCCCTCTATATAGTCCTCCCCTTTTCGAACCATGGATTCGGCAACTTCCAGGGCAACCTTTGCATCCCGGGATGCGAAGGTCATCCGCTCTCCGAGGATCACTCCACGGGCACCGGATACGCCAATCAGGGTCAGCACCAGCAGAATAATCAGGCTGACTATTAAAACTGCACCCTGCTGCTGTGTCATAGCTCTCATCACATGCTTCCTCGATTTCGGACTTTGATCGTGGTTGTATACAGTTTCCTCAAACGCCCATCGGTGTAGGTTCTATCATTACCATCGATATCGGGTATCGTCTGGCTTTCGATACCTGCATTACCGGCACTCGCCACGATCAGCTGTATTTTTAACGCTGTAACATCGTTCATCTGATCCGGATCGCTTACTGCCCCCTGCCATATGTCTGCTATCTCATCGCCATTCGTATCCCGCCCGTAGAGAATCTGCATATCATCGATACCGCTAACGAGCTCCCTGGGGTTGCCGCTGCCTTCTTCGAACATAAACAGGGAGGGAGACCCGGTATCATTCAACGATAGAAAGAAGGTGTGCTGATAGGGAAGCAACAACTTGGATTCCGCGCCGTAGCTCTGTGACAGGGTGTCACTGGTATTCTGAACCCAGTCTGGATCGACCTGTCCGGTATCGTGCGAAACAGTCCTGTTTGAACCGTCGCCCGGATCGCCACTCACTCCGGTAACCGTTACTACGTCCCCGCCCCGGCAATTGGCGACCAATACTACCTGGCCAGCCTCCACCGAGCAGTTGCTGGTCACTTCAAGAGAAGCTCCCGCTGTATCCACCAAGCGGCCTGTGCCCCCGCAGGCATCGACCGTACCGCCCAGGACCAGAACATCGGTATCCTCTATTACATCGAGCCCATCGACCTTCTCACTATCTCCAACATTATCTATTCCCTGCACACCGGAACCGCCAATGGACGACTGGAAGGTGCTGCTAGTGTTGCCGTCCAGGTGATTTGTGATGCTATCCTGGTCAGGAGTACAGCCCCAGTAGTCCGCCAAACGGACCTCCCTGGTCAGGAAATCCATCGCAAAGCGGCCATTCTCCTGCACACTGGAGAAAGCCACCTGAGTACTCATGGCCCTGCGGTTGCTGTCAAATATCTGAAGTACTCCCAGGAGCAGGATGGAGCTGAGTAGAATCCCGATCATCAGTTCGATCAAGGATAGGCCGATCTGACGATACAGCGATTGCATACCTAAAGCTCCACACTCATTTCAAAGGAGGCATCCTCCGCCCCCCCAGCACTACTGCCATAATTTTCCGCGGTATGCTGCTCTTTCCATACCATCGTAACAGTAACATCGCTGCCGTTACGTTTTACTTCCCCGGTCCCTGAAGGCAGGTTGGTGCTCACCACCTGCCCCCACTCGAACAGGTCCAGCTCGGCCAGCTTGCTGACCGAACAGCTGGTGCTGCAGTCGACCGGACTCTCACTTCCATCCACTTTGTTTTCGTAATTACCCTGTTCCAGGCCGCTGGGGTTAGCGCGCATACGCTCAATGATTTCCTGGGCCGCCAGTGCCGCCATGTAGCGATGGTGAGCGCCATTGGCGTTTTTCAGGCTTAACATCTGGGTGGCAGAAAGACCGAGCAGACCAACGGCCAATACCAGCACGGCAACCAGTACTTCAATCAGGGTTGCGCCACTATGCCTTCTCACTTCCTAGCCCTCACTTTCTGTACAAGTAGTATTGGCAGATAAACGTACGGCACCGGATGTGAGCAAAGTCAGACCACGCCCAAAATCTCCCGCACGGCCATCGCACAGCTCCACGGTTACGCTGTCAGAAATCCCACTGGCATATCCCCGGGCGTCGAAGGCAAAATCCAGATCCTGAACCGCATTGCTTCCTTCCTTGGCACTGAGGGTCAAACCAGAGGTTTTGATACGGAAAACCCGCAATTCTTCACCACTTTCAAAATTACCATCTCCGTCGTCGACCCAGACTCTCAGGCCGTTACTCACATCACCTGAGAGGGCACTGACTCTGACACCACCACCACGACGCACCGCCTCAGAACGCGCGTACTGCAGGGAACCTGTGAGGTCGTTAATTGTGGTCACCATGCGATTGTTTTTAATCATGTTGGAAAAGGATGGAACTCCAATTGCAGAAATAACACCAAGAACAGTGATCACGACCATAAGCTCTATGAGAGTAAATCCAAAAGACCGCTCAAATTCATTCATAGTTATTTCCTGATAGAAATATATTAACGACGAAGACTGCTACATAAGGAAAAACACTCTCTACAGATGCCAAGACTTTTATCTCATTATTTTTTACCTTCATATCGGGCATACAAATACTGTCCATTAACCGGCTCATTGGCGAGGCGAAAGATGACAACAACACGCCGAAAACGCCAACTACTTCCTTTTTTTAACAGCATCATTAGTAAATATTCCTACTATAAACTATTTAAATGGAACAATTTCTTAGAGCAATACACTGGTTGCTATGCAGCATTGCCACTCTATACTGGAACAAAGAAGTGATCGCCCAACCGAGCCTCCAGGGCGGCAAGAAGCGCGACTACCGCCGGTGACGGACCAGTTCTTCCAATGGTTCCATGAGCAGCTGCAACGCGCAGATCTCCTGCCCCAAGACCCCCTCACCCAGGCGCTCGGCTATGTACTCCAGCGTGAATACAAGCTGCGTGTGTTCCTTGGAAGACCCGGACTTGCCCATGGACACCAACCACTTGGAGCGTGCTCTGCGGCCGATCCCGATGGGCAGGAAGAACTGGCTGTTCTGCTGGACGGAACTGGGAGTGGAATACGTCGGCATCATCCAAAGCCTGATCAGCACTTGTAAAAGCTGCACCACATCAATCCGTATACCTACCTCACGGATGTGCTGCTGCGCATCAACCGGTACCCGGCCGCCAAGGTGGCTGAGCTAACGCCGCGGCTGTGGAAATACCCGCTGCGATCAGATATCTACGACAGGGTCAATAACGCCGTAGAATTGGCCGTTACGCCGGTGATGAGCTGATACCAGAAATCGGATTTGCTCTGAGATGTCATGTGGATCTCCTGATCGTTAAAAATCAGGAGCGTATCGGGATGGCAATTCGGATTTTAGATCGGGTTTATTGAGTGCTTACGAACCAACGCTATCCCGCTATTGACCATAGGTCACGTAGATGCAGGTCGGGACGCCGTGCCGGGCCGATTACTCACGCTGAACACGTACCGGCAACGGTGTCGGGTGTGCGTGGCGAGTCGGTGGTGGCGAACTGGGTGCGATAAAGGTCGGCGTAGAGACCGCCGTCGGCCAGCAGTTGCTTATGGGTGCCGCGTTGCACGATGCGGCCGTCGTGGAGAACCAGGATCTGGTCAGCCTCGCGGACCGTGGATAGGCGATGCGCGATGACCAGCGCAGTGCGCCCCGTCAACGCGGTGGACAACGCCTGCTGCACTGTGGCCTCGCTTTCAGAGTCCAGGTGCGCGGTCGCCTCATCGAGGATGACGATCGAGGGCGCTTTCAGCAGCAGCCGAGCGATGGCGATGCGTTGCTTCTCGCCGCCGGAAAACCGGTAGCCCCGCTCGCCCACGACGGTGTCCAAGCCGTCGGGAGCTGCCCGAATCAGCGTGTCGATCTGCGCCGCTTTCAGCGCGGCCCACAGTTCGTCGTCGGTGGCATCGGGTTTGGCGTAGCGCAGGTTCTCCGCGATGGTCTCGTGGAACAGGTGGGCGTCCTGGGTGACCACGCCGATGGTGTCGCGCAGTGACTGCAGCGTGGCGTCGCGTACGTCGACGTCATCGATGAGCACCGCACCGCTGGTCACGTCGTACATTCGGTTGACTAGCATCGAGATTGTGGACTTGCCGGCACCGGATGGGCCGACCAGTGCGACCAACTGTCCGGGCTTTGCGGTGAAAGAAACGCCACGCAGCACGGGCCCAGTAACGCTGCGCTCAAGCGTCGCCACCTCCTCGAGGGAGGCCAGCGAGATCTCCGAGGCGATCGGATAGCGGAAGATGACGTCGCGGAACTCGACCTTCGCGGCGCGCGGTGGCACGTTTACAGCGTCCGGCTTTTCCGCGATGGCAGGCGGCAGGTCGAGCACCTCGAAGACGCGGTCGAACGAGACCAGCGCGTCCATCACATCCACCCGTACGTTGGACAGCGCGTTGATCGGGCCGTAGAGGCGCACCAGCAGCAGGGCCAAGGCGACTACGATACCCGCGTCCAGTGCGCCCTTAACGGCGTACCAGCCGCCTAGGCCGTAAATAAGGGCTTGGGCCAGTGAGATAACCAGCATCATGGCCACGAAGAAAATCTGCGAGTACATGGCTCTCTGCACACCGATGTCGCGCACCTGCCCGGCCCGTTCGGCGAAGCGGCCCGCCTCGGTCTCCGGCCGGCCGAAAAGCCTCATCAACAGCGCACCGGCCACTCCGAACCGCTCGGTCATGGTGGCGTTCATGCGGGCGTCCAGGTCATACGACTCCTTGGTGATCGCCGCCAGTCGATGCCCTACCCATCGCGCAGGCACGATGAACAGCGGCAGCATGATCAGCGACAGCACCGTGATCTGCCACGACAGAGTCAGCATCACGCCCGCGGTCAGGACGAGCTTGATGATATTGCCGACCACACCAGACAGGGTCGACGTGAACGCGCGCTGTACTCCCGTCACGTCGTTGTTGAGCCGGCTGACCAGGGCGCCGGTCTGCGTCCGGGTGAAGAACTGTATCGGCATCCGCTGCACGTGGTCGTAGACGCGGGTACGCAGGTCGTAGGTGAGGCCCTCACCGATCCGCGCCGAATAGAAGCGCTCCGCAAGCAATAGCAGCGCGCTAGCCATGGCTAAAGCCGCAATCAGCATCGCGAACTTCACGACACTAACGCCCGCGTCGGGCGCCAGCTCCGACCCCGGCAGCGGCACGATGGTGTCGACAACCCGACCCGCCAGCAGCGGCGTGACTACGCTGATCAAAGCATCGATTACGACCGTAGTCAGGAAGAGCGTGATGTTCGCCCGGTATGGTCGAGCGAAGTGGAGGATCCGCCGCACCGTCTGCCAGCCGACCTTACGGTTACTTATCTCTGTGAAACGACGAGACCTCATGAATGACTCCAGACCAGTCGCGTTGCTCAAATAGTTCACGGGTAGCAGTTACTGCAGTGCTCGTCCAGTGGACATCAGATCTCCAACAGGAGTACCGACGGAAGGATTGACCTGGGAAACATTCTCAACATCTGATACAGAGATCCGCTAATACCGGTCATCAACCCGGGTGGGGGGGCCAGAGTTTGGCAGGAGCTTCGCGACAACGCCTCTGCGCCACCAAGCGCTTTAGCTCGGAATCGATCGACTTCGCATGCCCACCCTTCGGTTGGATCCATAAACGCGGCGACGGACTCCATGAATTCCCAAGCACTAAGATCCCCGTGGCAAAGTGGTTGCCCTAGGCCGAGTCCCTCGATACGTACGTGAGTGGCAGCACGCTGGGCGCGATCCAAGTGATCATAATTGCCGGTACGTCTGTAAAGATCGACAGCAGCTAGGCCGATTCCTACACTGCCGCGGCACCAGGTCACGGGAAAGCTTGACCTTGTTGAATCATTCGCCTCGAACCACGCACCACGTTCAGTGTCGTACATGGTTTCTTGGAAGTCGAACGCCCTGCCCGCTAGATCTGTCCAGCGTTGCTCACCGGTTGCCAGGCCTAGCCGCGCTAGCGCCCATCCAATTCCCGCCACGCCGTGCGCGAATCCACCCAGCCCATTAGCGGGCTCATGGGACGGCCAATGTACGCCGAGGTCGGCGGCAATAGCATGCTCTGCTAGATACTCACCCGCGCTTGCCGCCAATCCGAGAAAGGTCGTATCGCCAACGCGTTCGGCCAATGTGATCAGCGGCACTATTACCCCCGCCGCGCCGGACATAAGGTCAAAATCTGAATCACCATGGAGATTCGGCCCTATCCTATTGGCTGCGCTTCTCGCCAGCGTCAATCCATCCTTGTGCCCCAAGCGATGCAGCAGAAGGCCCGCCCACACAAGCGATGCGTTACCAGTGTAGGCGCCTAGCTGATTAGAGTTCGGAACAGCATCCGGGTTCCGAAGTGCATGAAGCAAGGTTGATACTGCTCCATCCAGCACTAGCGGCAATTGCGGCAACGAGTCGGCCTCGCTCGAGTGTGCTGCGTGTGCAAAGGCCGCCAGTGCTACTGCTATGCCGGCTATACCGTCGTACAAGGTCGCCGGCAAAGTCGTGACTGTTCTTCCGGACGTACCGCTGGCGTATTGCTCCACCACGGTACCGATCCATGTGGCAGTACCGTCGTCCCCCAGGATTGCCATGTCGCACAGCTGGCGTGCCAGGTTTCGAACAGTTTCCATCTGCAGTTCCCGGCTAATTGCATCCGTTGGTTCTGCGCTTCGGCCAAGTAATTCGCTGCGAGGGCCCATGTATGCGTTGGACAAGGACATCTCTACGACCAGAGAAGCAAGCTGGTGATCGCTGCTTTGCCAGCGGTCGATAGTCGCGGAGATCTGGTTTCCAAGGTCGGCGCAGAATATGCCAGATGGTCCAGTAACCAAGCCTTCGTCAGGCGTGAAGGCGAACGTAGGGATATCGCCGACCAGCAAATCGTCGATCTCCGCATCGAATACGTCGACACTGTCTTGATACAACCATGGATTCCTGTGACTTTGCTCGCGTAGCACTTCGCGGACTTTATCGACCACGAATTCCTGGTTACATAGGCCGATTGGATGCCAGAGTGCCCGCGACAACTCTCCATATGTCTGGGTTTCCCGAGGAACCAAGCGGACTGGGCAGCCGGAAAAGCGCCTGAGGGCAACGGTCAGACGACCCGATTGGTCTAAAGCCGCCAAGTTGTCCAACCCTGCTCTGTACCCCGCGACTAGATCGCTCCAGTACCGATCTGGTCGTCGAGACGAGCTTGATTGCTGACTGGCCGCCTGGGTAGGCAGCCGATCTAACTTCAGTCGCGCATGATCTGTACCTAGTGCATCGACCACTGGAGCCTCTACTAGAGGCTGCTCAGCTGGTAGGGCACCGACAGCAGACAGGTCAGTCCCATCCAGCCAGGAACGGCTCGGCAACAGGCCTGTGCTCATGACTGACCGAACTGTGCTTTGGGCGAGCGAGACTGCCTTTCCGAGGACTATACTCCCATGAGCGTTGGAGGGTATTGGTGTAAAAAGTGTTTCGCAGTCGATTATTGTCGGGACCGGCCCGCAAGAGATAACGTTCTCGTAGTGGAGATCGGTAGCTCCCAATAATTGCATAACGGCTTGCATTGATCCGATAGCGCGGTAGTATCTCCGTTCCTCGCTCTCGTTTGCGGGGTGTCTGTGTTCCGCATGCTCGGCCCAACCATACTCAACACGATCAATGACACGAGGAACGGCGAACTCCGCACCAGCTAAGCCGGAACTCAAGTCATCAAGGAATTCCCGCAGTGCCGCATCGACTTTCAGCGGACGCGGCTTATACCAAAGAGTGCCGCCGAGGAAATCCAGGCGAGCGACAGTTCTACCACCGCGATGGCTGTCGCCCCAGCCGAAGCTTAGGCCAGTGAGTTGAGCGTCCTCTATAAGACCTGCGAAGACGTTGCACTCGCGATCAGAAGCAAGTCGATGGCCGAGTTCGACTGCAGCCTCAACTCGGTATTCAATGAGTCTGCCCAGCCGCCACTCCATTGCGGGGTACTGTACGCACAGACCGCTCCAGAACTCGTCTTTGGCTGCAATTTCAAGAAATTCCGACCACCGATCGGCCGAGGTACCTGCCGTCAGAGCACCGTGCAAGCGAGCGATGTTGAGTTCTACGAGCAGCAATCGACTCAGTTTCTGGTGCAACGTTACGCCCATCGACTTCTCGAATGCCGAGACGAGGATTTGATGTTCAGACGAGGAGAGTAGTTTGGCGCGATGGCGCAATCCGACTGAGACGCAGTTGCAAGCCTCCAGTATCTTTGGTTTGAAAACCGCGAGAAAGCTCTGCGCCCCCCCTATGTTTGACGGCATTATCGTGGCTCCTCTGTAACGTCAGACGCACGACCGTAACTGCCAAAACGCAGAACGGCCGCGCGCCCGGTCTTACTAAGCGAAATTGGCCGGGGCGAAAGTGGTCGGGCAGCTTCCCGAGCAATCCCACGCCGTAGGCGTAGTTTTAGCAGCGATATCAACCCCCTGCGGGATCGTGAGGTCCCGCAGGAAGAGCGGCCCAGCAGGACTCTCGGCCCCTTCCGGAATATTCACGCCGGTTCGCCAAGCTTCCGCAACTCGTGTCATTTCAAGATTTTGCATAACAGATCTTTCCTCTTATCGCTCTTAGTTTCGGCGAGGTAAAAATGCTTTGCCGTTCGCCAACTACCCCTACACAGCGGAGCAATTTGTACCTCGCGACTCTTCGGTACTAACTTCTCCTGGCTAGACAATATTAGTTATTGCCGTGCCAGAAGTGCATTATATAATTATAGAATATCCTGCATACGGGACATTTCTGCCATTAGAGGGCCAAAAGAATCTAAGGAACCTCTGAATAGCTCGCCAATCGCTGCGGCATCATCAGTATTTTCTTGTGCAGGCCTAACATTGGACCAAAGCAGCCCTGTAAACTGTTTATTTTTTCGCCTAAAATATTCCTTTCAGCATATTCCAGGCGAACTGTCCCTAGGCCAGCAGATATTTTTGACTACGCAGCAGGTTCGACAGATCGGCCAGTACATATAACCGGTTAGTGTTCTTTGCCAAGCCTCGATAGCGAATCTTGCTGTAACCGAACATGCGCTTGATATAGAAGAATACATGCTCCACCTTCGCGCGCACGCTTGCCTTGATCTTTTCGGCTCGTTTCAACGTCTGCGAGATTGAGCTGCTTTCGCTTGCCGGGCCGCATCGCAACGCGCCAATCCAGATTCCTTGAAGAGAGCGCCTCACGGTTTTCCGCACCTCTGTAGCCCGCATCGGCCCAGACACGCCTTTCTTCACCGTGAAGTAGCTTGTCCGCCACATTCAGATCCTGCTCGTTGTCTGGTGTGGTTTCAATACTATGAATCAGGGCGAGAGACTCATCTATGCCAATGTGCATCTTCATGCCAAAGTGTCATTCGTTACCCTTCTTTGTCTGGTGCATTTCTGGGTCACGCTCACCGTCCTTGTTCTTTGTCGAACCCGGGGCTGAAATGATGGTGGCATCCACAATACTGCCTTCCCGCAAAATCAGACCGTGCCGGTCTAAGTGCTTGCTGATCTTATTAAACAGTTTCTTGCCAAGCTGGTGCTCTTCAAGAAGGTGACGGAAGTTCAGGATCGTTGTCTCATCGGGCGCCCGATCTAGTCGAATACCGGCAAAGCGGCGCATCGACTCAATTTCATACAGAGCGTCTTCCATGACGGGATCGCTCAAGTTGTAGACCAACTACATAATGTGGATACGCAATATGGCGGGCAGCGAATATGGTGGCCGGCCCACGCCGCTACGGACATAATACTTGACGACGGATGACGCCAGCTGTCTCCACGGCAACAACTGATCCACTTTCTCCACGAATAGCTCGCGCCGTGTTTTACGCTTTTTGATGGCGTATTCGGCTTCGGCGAAGGTCAGTTGGCTAATGATTGAATTCGTGTATAGTGAAAAAATGTAAATTATGCCAAAGTAGAGCACTTTTTCAGAGGTTCCCTAAGTAAAAATCTTTCAGCAGGAAGAGTCCCAACGCAAAAAAATACGTTCACCCATAAGCCACAACCCGGTCTCTTCCTGAGCGTTTTGCATTGTACAAACGCTGATCTGCTAGCTTTACCGAGCACTCAAAGCTTGACTTACTATACAGAATAGAGATACCGGCACTGAATGTCACAGAAACAACTGCATCATTACACTTGAATGGATATTTTTTAAAATCATCCTTGATTTTATTTAAAAGAATTTGTGATGAATCCAATTTTGCCTCAAAAAGAATAAGCAAGAACTCTTCCCCTCCCCATCTTGCATTGATATCACCACCTTTCGTATGATTTATCAAAATCTCTGACAGCTTCACGAGCACCAAGTCGCCAAAATCATGGCCGTAGCAATCATTAATTTGTTTGAAATTATCGATATCCAGGAGAATCAAAACTGCCGGCTGTAACATTTTCTTTTCTTTAAGGGTCGACTGCACTCCGTGCCGGTTTAATAGCTTGGTTAACGGATCAGTACTAGCCAGATTTCGGTGGCTCTCTGACGCTCTGGAGATAGCGCTGTAAGAGCCGACGCGAATCCATTCGCTTGCCAGGACCAACACATAAAGTGTAATTGACGCAACTATAATCCTAGTCGATTCTAAATAGGAGTAATCATAAGTGAACGAGAATGGTCCAAAAATAAAAATGGAGTTAATCAGTATATACAACCCCATGTAGATACTTCCCGCCTTAGGACCGACTACCAAGATCATAAGCATTGATATCGAGTAAGACCAGTAGACTCCAGTACCTTCGGCGCCGCCACTTAACAGAAGAAATGAGGCCAGGGCAAGCAAAAACAGAGCCAGGAAAAGGCTGACAGGCTGCACTTTATCTAGTTTTCTAGCAATTTGAGTTAGTATGAATACGACCCCAAGACACAGGAAAAGAACACTCCCTAGAACTAGGCGATCGCTTGTGATCGACAGAACTCCAAAGACACACAAAAATATGCTTCCAATTCCCGCGAAAGCGTATATCAGAAGCCTCTTTCGCTCGTTCTCTATCTCTTCCGGAGTTTGCCCAAACTTCACTTTACCCCCTTTGAGTATGACGAGCCTATAGACCAAGGCTTAAACAGCATTCTCGATTTTTTTTGGATCAAATTTATAATGGAGGTATATATGGCGAGTAATTGATCGCATCAAGCAAGAAAGTCAACTGAGTGGGCATATCATCAAAGTCCGGAGAGATCTAGTGGTGACTTTGAAAACCTCAACAGACAAACTGGCGCCTAACAGATTTTCAGGTAATAGAGCTTGCCAACACACCTCCCTACCGGAAGATGTGTGGTACTTGCACACCCTGTGAGAGAGTGACATTACTATTACACAGACTCAGGGAGGATTCTCTGTCATCCGGGACAGGAACGGGCCACTCCGGTCATTCTCGGTCTTAGCCACGTTAAACACCACCGGCTGTTTCTCGATAAAAGTGTCAATTCCCTCCCGCTAACCAGGCAGGCAATTTCAAGCTGACCAAACCGAGCCAAGCCGGCATCGAAGGTTAGATCGCACACCAACGCCAGTTCGCACCACAACCCGGAGCGTAGCCGTTGGCGCCAGTGATCTTGGAGCTTGCGCAGCTTGGAGACGACCTCCCAATCGGCGAAGTAGCCTGAGCATATCAGCCCATGAAGGTGGACTGTGGTTTACGATTCTCCCTGCTGGCAGTTCTCACGGTTAATCGTAAGAGACCACCAGCTTCCCGATCATATTGCCATTCTCAAGCAACTGGTGGGCTGCAATGAACGTTGCAGCATTCATACCGTGCAAAGTCTTGGTCAGCGTTGTTTCCAAAGCACCTTGATCAACATGCTCGGCAATGCGATGCAGTATCTCACCCTGCCTGTGCATATCCGGCGTCTGGAACAGGCTACGGGTAAACATGAGCTCCCAGACAAAGCCCGCACTCTTGGCCATGAGAGGCTGAATATCATGCGGCCTTTTCGCGCTTGCCACGGCGCAAACCAGGCCCTGGGGTGCGACCAAACGGGCCATTTCCGCAAAATAACTATCTGTATCATGTGCACAGAGAATACGGGGGAACATGCCATCTTCAAGTTCACTGAGTGCCGCATGCTCCAGCACTTCCGATGCACCCATACTTCTGCACCAGTCACGGCTTTCCGCTCTTCCAGCCGTAGCGGTGACGGGGATCTTGGCAAGCTTGCACAACTGTAGCACCATCGACCCCAGCCCCCCTGCGCCGTTGATCAACAACAGCGGCGTTGCTTCATTGTTCGCAGAGGGAATTTCATCATAGCCCAGTCGATCAAACAGGCATTCCCAAGCGGTAAGGCCGGTCAGGGGTAGCGCGGCCGCCTGTATGTGGTCCAGCTTCCGCGGTTTTAGCGATACGATACGCTCGTCCACACACTGGAATTCAGCATTGCTGCCCGGGCGGTCAATCTGGCCTGCATACCAGATCTGATCAGCTGGTTTGAATCGGCTGACATCCTTGCCTGTCGCCACAACCTCACCACTGGCATCCCAGCCGAGAATTCTCGGTTGATCCATCGTGCTCGACTGGGAAAGCCGGGTCTTTATATCGACGGGGTTTACGGATACAGCCATCACTCTGACCAGGAGATCGTGCGGCCCCGGAACCGGGTCCTGAATGTCCAGATCATTCAGCGCTTCCGGGTGAGTGACCGGAAGGCTTTTAGAGTATCCAACGGCTTGCATAGCGTTTGTTACCTTTTGCGTGTTCAATGCGACATGCCACGACCATACATGCCACGACCATATATGGTTCTGATTATATCGCATGCGTGCTAATCACGCGGAGAAAACCATGAAACAGCTTCTAAGTAAGCTTCGGTTTACTAACTACCCCAAGCTTCATAACGTCGGGATTGGAAAAGAACGCTGCGTAACAGCCCGGTGTATAGTCATACGCTGTATGCTTATACAAATTCAGGCAATAAAATTTGCCACGCACCTCCCGACCGGGAGATGCGTGGCATTTGCACACCCTGTGAGAGAGTGAGGCTACTATTACACAATCTCAGGGGAAAGCTCTCTGTCATCCGGGACAGGAATAGGACATTTCGGTCATTTCAGCCGCAACTCCGGTTAAACACCGCCGGTCGCTTCTCTATAAAAGCATCCATACCTTCCCGCTGGTCGGGCGTGGCGAACAGGGTGTGGAACGCACGGCGTTCGAACAGCAGGCCTTCCTGGAGACTTGTTTGCAGCGCTCGATTCACCGCCTCGCGCGCGGCCTGGACGGCGGTTTTGCCGTAGCTCGCAATAGTTTGAGCTATAGCCATACTTTCCGGCAGCAGAGCCCCATCGCTGAACACCCGGGAGACCAATCCGGCCCGCTCCGCCTCCCGGGCACTTATCGGCTCGCCGGTAAGAATCATGTCCATCGCCTTGGCCTTGCCGATCAGGTGCGTGAGGCGCTGGGTGCCGCCCATGCCGGGCATAACGCCCAGGGTGATTTCCGGTTGGCCGAAACGGGCGCTGTCGGCGGCGAGAATCAGGTCGCACATCATCGCCAGTTCGCAGCCGCCACCCAGGGTGTAGCCGTTGACGGCGGCAATCTTGGGTGTGCGCAGGTTGGCGAAGGCCTCCCAACCTGCGAAGAAGTCTACACGCATCAGCTCGGGTACGCTGAACTCGCGCATTTCCTTGATATCCGCGCCGGCGGCAAAGTAGTTGTCCCGGCCGGTCAGGACAAAGCAGCCGACCTCCGGATCCCGGTCGAGGGGAACAAGGGCCTCGGCCAGCGCTTCCATCAGGGCGCTATTCAGGGCATTGCGGGCTTCGGGGCGATTCAGCCGGATGAGGACGACCCGGCCTCGATGTTCCAGTTCAATCACAATATCGTCTCCTTTTTTATGAATCCCAGATGGCGCCGTAGGCGGGAATGCCGAGGCGTTCGAGGCCGTGTACCACCTGCCAGGTGAGTTTCTTGTTGGAAATGCAGATTACGGCTTCGGCGTCGAATTCCCGGTAGGCGCGGTAGGCGAGTTTGACCATATCCGGCTTGCCCAGATGTTCGGTATTCCAAATCAAGGCTTCCGGCTGCACAGTCAGGATTTCGGCGACCAAGTCGTCGCCATAGGTCTCGCGCGGGCTTCGCGTGGACCAGACCAGGCGCGCCGGCACTTCCTGCGCCAGCAGGTGCGGTAGACAGGGGCCTATGCCGCTGCCGGTGGCGACCCAAACAACCCGCCTGAACAGCTGATCAATGTTGCCAACCCCCGCCGTGGGGATGCCTCGCACCCAGACGTGGCCGGGGCAGTCGTCGATGAATTGCCCGGTCCAGTCGCCGGCGCGGGAGATGACAAGCCTGAAACCGGGTTCACCCGGCGACGGCGCGTTGGCGAAGGAATGCCATTCCAGCAAGGGGCTGCGGCTGAGAGGCGTGGAGGAGCCGGCGAATGGCGTGACACCGTGATCGAAGCGCACCAGGGTGGCATGGTTCGAGGGCTTCTCGATTTGTACCGGCACCCTGCGCAACCGCATCCAGGGCAGTGCGACGCTTAAAGTCAGCACCGCCAGCACCCAGGGGCCGGGCGTTTGCAGCCAAGTGCTCAGCGTTTCACCCGCCGGGGCCTGAGCGTGGGTCAGCACCAGGGATTGCATCCAGAACAGCGCCAGCAAACTCCAGCCGGCAAAACGGTGAATCGCCTCGAAAACGTTGTGGAAACGGGCCCGTATCGGCGGAAAGGCGGAAGCCAGCATCAGCGCCATCAAACCGGCCATTGCACCGTTGATCACCAGTGCCGCATCGGGTGCCCTGACTTGCCGTTCCGCGAACCCGAGCGCGAACACCACGGCATAGGCAGCGAACCAGAGAGAGCCAGCGGTAGCACAGCCACTGTGCAATCCACCGAAGTGATAGACCTTGCCCAGCGTCTGGCGAATCTTCAACGGCCAGGAGGTCGGCGCACGAGTGGCGAGCCAGAATAGGAGGTTGATCACGTACTGCTGTCGAACCAGGATGGCGACGGAGAAATTGCCGAGCACCAGGCTGGACAGCTGCGGCAGTAGAGCCGGATTCGCCAGCGACCAAGTACCCTGCTGCACCATCGACACCAGCACCCCGAAGTTCACCAGGCACACCAACGCAAACAGCCGGTGGTAATGCATGAAATAGGGATGTTTGCCGATGCGCCGCCACCAGGACAGTGGCGGGGGCAGTGTGACCTCATCCTGCCGCGCCCCGTCATCCTCGCACAGCTCAATAGCTGCTTTACCATGCGCCGGGCAGACCTCGGTGAGACGAGCCGCTGTGGTCATGACAGCACCTCCCCTGCCCCGTATGCGTCGCGAGCCTGTTCGAGCAGTTGCCGTTTGTCGACCTTGCCACGACTCGTCGTGGACAGGACATCCACCGGGAACAGCCGGGCGGGCACGCAGTAGTACGGAAGGTGTTGGGCGACCTGTTGTCGGGCCAGATCGGCGTCCACCCCTGCCGGGCAGACGAAGGCGACCAGGGTCTCGCTGTCGAGCTTGAGCGTCACGGCCTTCGTACATCCCAGCGTGCCTTCCAGGGCGCTGGAGACAGCGTCCAGCTCCACCCGGAAGCCCTTGATTTTCACCTGGTCGTCAGTGCGCCCCAGGTGCTCCAGCTCGCCGGATTCCGTCCAGCGGCCCAGATCCCGCGTGCGGAACATCTTGCCACGACCGAGGAAGGGGTCGGGGCGGTAGCGGTCCGCATTGAGTTCGGGATTGTTGAGGTAGCCTGCAGTGACGCAGGCGCCCCCGGCCCACATTTCACCGACTTCGCCGATGGCACAGGGCTCACCGTGTTCATTCAGCACATAGACGGTGTTGTTGGGGGTCGGCCGACCGATGGTGAGCGGGCCTTGGTCTCCGTCAACACGTTTCATCGTGTTGACGATGGTGGTCTCGGTGGGCCCGCAGGAATTGTAGAAGGTACACTGCCGGGCCCAGCGCAGGGCCAGAGGCTTCGGGCAGGGTTCACCGGCGACAGCGACAACCCTTACCTCCGGGCAACGGTACGGGTCTATGCGGGACAGTATCGATGGCGTGGCGATAAGCACCTGGCAGTGCTGCGCCGCGGCTTCGAAATCCGAGCCGCGTAATACCAATGTACCGCCGTGCGCCAGACAGCCCCAGATTTCCCAGGCCGCCATATCAAAACCGATGTTCATCATCTGCGCCACCTTCCATCCGGGCCGGATACCGAGATTGCCGGGTCGGGTCAACAGGATGTTGCACAAATTTTTATGGGTCACCTGCACGCCATTCGGCTTGCCCGTGGTGCCGGAGGTGTAGAGCACGAAGCAGTTGGGGTCGCCTGCGTTGCTGGCCGTGATTGGCAGTGGCGCAGACGCGGCGACCGTTGCCCTTTCCAGGCATTCGTCGAGGCACAGGTAGAGACGCCCCCCCAAGTCTGGTAAACGGTTCCGCAGGTGGCTCAGCGTCAGTACCACCTGGATACCGGCATCCTGAATGACATGCTCGAGTTGGGCTTTCGGTGCCTGGCGGGCGTCCTGCGGGACATAGGCCGCGCCCAGTCTGGTAACGGCCAGCATGGCGACCACCATCTCGATAGAGCGCTGCACGAACAGGCCGACATGACTGCCGGCACTGACACCCGCCTGCAGCAGTCGCACGGCCAGGGCATTAGCGCATTGCTCCAGTTCGCCGTAGGTCAACGTTGCGCCCTGATGGTCAACGGCAACAGCCTCCGGTTGCCGCTGTGCCCAGCGCTCCACGCAATGGTGAATTCTGGTATCGCCCGGCCGCTCCACCGGGCCGAGGCCGAAGTCGATAAAGCGTCGCCGGTCCTCTGCTGAGAGATTACCTAAGACTTCTCGACGGATGGGCGGTGCATCGGATTCAAAAGATCTGGATGATTTGGCAAAACAAACGGCAGGGAGGTCGTTTTCCAAGATGCGCTTCACAAGGTTTACTCCATGGCAGCAGTCTCGGCCTCCACTCTACGAGGGGAATATCACGAAGATTTCCGCAAATTCTTACAATTTGATAACAGGAGCACATTTACCGGCTTGCGCTCTGTACTTCGGCTGCAGGCAGGCTGATGATGAACTCCGCACCCTGGGGGGCGCGGTTGGCAACACAGATTCTTCCCTGCTGCAATGTCATCATGCGTTGCGCGATGGCCAGTCCGAGCCCGGCATGGCTGGACGCCTGAGCATCTGATTCGATATGGCCCCCCCGGTAGAAGGGCTCGAAGATGTGTACAAGGTCCTGTTCGGGAATACCTGGCCCGGCATCGCGAACACTAACTTCCAGCAGATGCTCGTCGCCCGCGATTACCAGCTCGACCTCGCTGTTGGCGGGGGCGTATGCGATCGCATTGCTAAGCAGGTTGTCCAGCACCCGCTCGGTCATGGCCAGGTCGGCACAGGCCATCGGGTTTGAGGGCTTGCCGTTCACTTTCAGCGCCACCCCCTTCCTGCCCGCTTCCGGCGCGTGCTTCTGGGCAATATCGTGGACCAGTTCCGCCAGGACGAATGACTCGAGCTGCGGGACTTTCTCGCGGGCATCCAGGGCCGCCAACTCAAACAGTTCGTCCACCAGCCGGCCGAGACGGCGCCCCTCCTGCAAGGCGATATCTAGAAAGGCATCTCGCTCGGTAGCGCTGAGGCTTTCGCGCTTCAATTGCAGCGCCTCAATATACCCTTGCATGGAGGCCAGCGGTGTTCTCAGGTCATGGGACACCTGGGCGACCAGCTGACGGCGTTGGGTGTCCTTTTCGCGCAGCTGTTCTATCTGGGTGGCAATCCGCCCTGCCATCTGGTCAAATCGCACCGCCAGATAGTCGATCTCGTCACTGTCTGCCCGCAACTGCATGGCACGGGGCGGCCGGGTCATGCCGCTGTTTTCAAAGGCCTCGACATGTCGCGTCAGGCGGGTCAGCCGCCGGGTCAGCAGGCGGAACACCGCCAGCCCGGCAACCATGCCCACCAACAGGCTGGTAATCACTGCCCAGGTACTCATTTCTATGTAATGGCTACTGCGGGCTATGGCTTCCGCCAGATCGTATTCCTCGCCCCGCAGCACCACATAGAGATAGCCTTCCGGGTTTTCGGCCGAAGGCACCTGGGTCACGGAGAAAACCTTGCGGCGGTCGTGACTGCGAGGGTCATCGCCGAGCACGGGGTACTCGCTCATATCCGCCAGCAGTTTACGGATCGGCTCCAGGGAGACCCGCTTGCGCTTGATTCTGTCCGGCTCTGCAGAATAGGAAAGAATAGTGCCATCCATATCCAGCAGATAGATCTCAATGCTGGGGTTGATGGTCATGTACATCTCAAACAGTCCCTTGAGGGCCTTTTGATCGAGGCGCCCCTTATCCACCAGGTTGCGGTCCGCCACCAGGTTTTTGGCCAGATCGCGATTCAGTTCCTGGTCCAGGGATGCGTTGTACTGCCTAAGGGAGTAAATACTGATAAAGGAATAGGTGATGCCCACCGCAGCCAGCAGCAGGAATAGCCCCAGCGCCAGGCGGAGATAAAGGGTTCTGGGTAAAATCACGGTTCAATCCATAAACCGGTAGCCCACGCCCCAAACCGTCTGGATAAAAGCCGGGCTGGCGGGATCCCGTTCGATCTTGTTACGCAAGCGATTGATGTTGGTGTTTACCGTGTGTTCGTAACCTTCGTGCTGATAGCCCCAGACCGCGTCCAGCAACTGGGCGCGGCTGAAGACCCGGCCGGGATGGCTGGCAAAATGCCACAGCAGCTCAAACTCCCGGGCGGTAAGCTCCACATCCTTGCCATAGACCTGTACCCGACGTTTGGCAGGGTCGATGCACAGACCCTGGAACTGGATTTCCGCGCTGACGCTGTCCTTTTCCGGCCTGGCCAACATGGCATCCACCCGCCGGAAAAGTGCCTTGATACGTGCCGCGAGCTCCGCAACGCTGAAGGGTTTGGTCAGGTAGTCATCCGCCCCCATCTCCAACCCCAGCACCCGGTCGAGCTCGGTCCCCTTGGCCGTCAACATCAGTACTGGCACATAATCGGTACTGGAACGGATCTCGCGGCACACCGAGAGCCCATCCAGCCCCGGCAGCATCAGGTCCAGGATAACCAGATCGATACCTCCCTCCCGGAAGCGGGTCAGACCGACATCTCCCCGATCCACGAGGATGGCTCGTATGCCCAGGTCCTCCACGTGCATGCGTACGAGCTGGCCAATGCTCGGGTTGTCCTCAATGATTAGTATGTGTCGAGCCATTAGTTCCGGGTTTTCGGGTGAAAAAATGCTTCTTGTCTACCCATTATGTCGCCGTGCAGCCCCTGGTATCCTCGGCTATCATGCCGCCACACAACATCAACGTGAAATCGGCTATTTCTTCCCAAGGATGACGGCATCACAGATAGCTGCATACAGCCGGATACTCTGGCGTGAGGCTCTCGAATTACTTCCAGAATGAACTGACCGTATACATCGAATTTCATAAAACCTGAAAACTAAGTGCTGGAAAGCCTCGGTTCATATACCACTTCCAGCTTGATACCGTCTGGGTCGGAGAAGAATACAGCGTAATAGCCTGGCGTATAGTCATACTCTGCGGGCTTGTCCAGTATGGTTACTCCACTTTCACAGAGGAACTCGTAATATCGATTCACATCTTCCGAGCCTCCTGTCAATCCGCTATCAGCGGCCTCAGAAAGCCTGGAATTGTCAAAGATTAGTTCAGCGTACTGGCCTGCGCCCTGCAGGTCGTCGCCGGATGCCAACCACCTCCTACGCTTGTCTGCGCTCACGAGCCAGTCCCAGACTTCCTCTTTCGGCTCCGGCAAAAAGCGCTCGAAACGCAGGGTATCAGTGTCAATGATACTGCAACAGCCCATCGTATATGCTTCCATTATTTACTATGACACTACAACCATAATTAAATCGGTTCTAAGATAACTAAAATGGTCCACACTAACATGCTTAAAATAATTTTTTCTTGATATTAAGCCGCCAGCCAATTCTCGAAATAGAAGCCAATGTATTTGTCCTTTCAGTGGCAAATTGTCACCTCCCTTAAATCCTTTTCCGTCCACATTAAAAACTGTGATTCCTTCGACCTCTTCTGGATCTGGATCAAACCCATTGGGATGGATAAATCGAACTTTTGTTGCGGTATTATCAGATCTAATTTTGTAAACATGGATACCAGCATTCCGACCATGTTCACCCTTATCATCAACAGATAAGTAGAGCAAACCATCGGGAGAAAAAGCGCCTCCTTGAACTCTACTAAGTTCTAGATCTAAATCTACTGTGTATAGCGGTACTAAATTATCGCCATTAGAAAAGTTTCTGTCATAAACAAACAACTTATTAACATTGTCGAAATCTGATGAGAACATCAATCCGTTAACTGGATTGATTGCGACCCATGGAGCATCTAGCTGAGAGGTGAGAATCCCCATCCGAGGGTTATTATATTCATCTCCATCGTAGGCAAATATACGGTCGCTTCCGTTTCCAGTCTCTCCCGGACATTTTTCCACTGCGACAAACAATGTGCCACCAAAGTGTTCTCCATCTCCTAAATGGTTACAACCATTTCTTTCTGAATTTACATTATATTTTTCACTTTCATAGCTTAAAAGATCATCAGAAAAAGGAACTTTGTAGATATTATATTCATCAATCAAGTACCAATTTTTTGAATCAAATGCTACTCCCTGTAAGACTTTAGAGGCATATTTAGCATGTGGATAATTCGGTTGATACTTAAAAGACTTCCAAATAGAGTTAGGACTCAACAATCTGTACGAACTTGCTTTATTATCCAGTTTTTCAATATTATCAACTTCCTGAAACGCTTGATCTGCATTACCTAGATAAACTCCGCACCTACCACGTAGATTTGATGCAGAACAGAGCAACAACTCATGCCCAGGTTTAACATAAACAGAGCTAATACTATCTTGAGCGCTTTCTCCATTATCATATTTATTATCCGATAAATCCAAATCATCGCTAACTACAGATATCCTACCACCACTCCCAAAACCTCCCTGAGCGAGAATTGCCTTTTCAGCTGCATTGACATTAAATGTGTTTACTAACAATACTGATAGTAATAAAAGCCTAAATGCATCATGACACCTCATAAAAACCATACAAAATCCCTCAATTGTAGACAACTTTCTTAGTTTATTTATATTCCCATTATTCAGACGTCAGCAGGCAATTCTACTAAATGGGGTAAATGCTTAGCTCGGCAAACGCGCCAATGGGGAGTCGGAAAGGCCACCTCAGTAATAGGCGCTTCATGCTGGCACTCCGGCTAACATCTTGGGCGTCGGCAAGTCAATACCTCGCATGCCAAGCGATATAGGATTCTGGAAAGCAAATGATCGCAGCGCCAGCGCCCGCCGCATCCCCAATATATCGCTCTATCCACTCCATGCCGTCGTCCACTGACCGGGAAACGGCGGCGAAGCCAGCGCTATCCGAATAATGGATGAGTATGGCTCACTTATGACAGACCCTGTGCTCTCGATTATATTTAGAGTGCCGGCCGCCTTGCAAACAAGGCCCAGGCACCTGCTGAGAACAGTAATATTCCACCAGTAATGTTTAGTCTACGTCGCGCCTGATCTGTTGACAGCATCTGACGAGAAAAAGAAGCGAAGTTTATGTACAGGATAGATATAATAGTAGCTATAACTACAAAAGTAGTTGCAAGCAACCAAAGTTGCACCGCGCTATTTGCACCGGGCTCAACGAATTGTGGAAGAAAGGCCGCAAAAAATACTACCCCTTTGGGATTAAGCGCCGTGACAAGGTAGGTATTAACAAAAACTCTCCAACGCGAACCTACAGAGCCTGGCCTTACGGACTCAACTGTCATTAGCCCCCCGCGAAACATTTTTATTCCAAGGTAGAGAAGGTATAAACCACCTACCGCCTTTATAATGTTGAACCAGAATGACGACACGGCAAGCAAGGCGCCCAAACCAATAGTCGATACAAGCAGCGCCGTTGAATCACCGAGTGCGACCGCGGCTATCAGCGGCAGGCTGGCACTCCGACCGTGAGCTACTGAATAGCTAATTACCGCTAGCATTGTTGGACCAGGAATAATAATTAAGGCCACTGATGCAACAGAAAATGCAAACCACGTTTCGACTGTCATTAGGCTTACTCTTGGAAGCGATGGTATTATAGAGAGTCTAACGGGGTTATAACTTCTGGCACATCCAGAGACTGGGAATCTCCACGGAAAAACCGGCTTTCCTGTAGGCTCGACGTGCCGGTGCATGGCTAGGATCACCGCCAGTGGAAACAGTAGCGACAAGCATCCCTGACTCCTCCATACGGGCGACGGCAAAATTGTACATAGCCGTACCAACACCCTGCCCGGAATAGTCCGGGTGCACCGCGTTTAGACCGACTTCCCCAAGCTTGGACTCACTGTTCAACTGCAGGGAGACAAATCCTACTATCTTCCCATCCAGCTCTGCGATAAAAACCTCCCAACCGGAGTCCGGCGACAACAATGAAGCCAATAGATTGCTTTGCGCGGCGTCTTCGCGCGCTTGAGCTATCTCGTAGATTTCATCACCGAGAAGGGCGCGAAAGGAGGCAAAAACCGGTGAAAATGCCGCCTCGCGTATTGCCTCCAGTTGCGGTAGATTCTCGGTATTCGCCGGAGCAATTTTCAGAGTCATTTTCCTGATTATCTCTGCTCAAAGCAAAACACATCACTATCTTCCCATAGGAAGAAAAGCAACAACAGGTCATACATGCCACACAATGTCCATTTAGCCACACTCAACCAGAAAGGAGGTGCTAATTGTTAAACTCTCTACCCGAAAATGAGCTCTTATCGGCAGGCTGGGGATGACAATCAAATAGATCATCCTTTAACTATTTGATTGCCACCTTGACTCTCTGACGGATTCGCATAGATAGCCCACCATTTCAAAGGCCCAAATCATGCGACAACCTTAGCAGAAGATGACTGCGCCACTCAACTTGGAAACCTACTTGGTTACAAAGGGCCAGGGATCTTCTGGTATACTGAACATTGGCCTTGTCCGGTAATTCTCAATATAAGTTAAAGCTGGCATTTCGCACTCCATAGTCGTCTGCCCCCCTCTGTTTATATATTCTGCATAAATTGTGAGAGTGGCAATTGCAAAACCATCACTGCTTGTCGTGACCCAAGGGGTATTCAGCTCCTGCTGCCCCCTCCAATCAAAGTTTTTCAGCCTACATTTTACTCGACCAGAGGATTGGGCATTATTGGCCCTAACCCACACCTCAATCCGCGTGAAAGTATCTTCATTTCTCAGGTCATCATTAATCTCTACAGGGCAAGTAACATACGAATAGTTTAAAGCCTTAATCTTACTATTTTCATAAACTATGCATGTCACCATGCCTGTATGGCCATTGGGGCTGACACAAGACTGACGACAGCGTTTCCCCCCCTATATTCCCAGCGGCCAGCGCCTCTCCAGAAAAAGCCAATGCACTTGCCAAAAGTAAGTGTTTGATCATAAATTGCACCCAAAAGAAAAGTTAAAGATATGATTTAGGGGATCCATCAGCACCTTGGCCAGAGCCAAACGGTCACCGATAATCAGGACGAAAAAATACCAAACAATAAAACCGGACATACAAGTCAAATTGGCCAGCACCGCTTCTTCCTGGCATTTTTTTGATCTTAGCCATTCAAGTCGCCTCGCATCTTTGCCATTCTGCGACACTACCGCAGCCAACCCTCCGTCCCGTCTTTTCGAGCTGCACTTATAAGTGGACGCAGGCTTCATAGTGGCAGCAAACATTCGCGTTACCACTTCACGGTTGACCTGCCGTCCGAGAAGGCGCGACGACCCCAGTTACCGCCATTATGGGAGGTCGCGCGAGCCAGTTCGGAAGTCTCGCTTCCACGGTAGAGGGTGCCGAACAGCCAGTCGCCGATGGGATAGGTAATATTGAAATTATAAAACTGCATCAGGCGCGGGTCATGATGGCGGGAATGCAGTCGACGCAGTGTCGCCATACCGGGCAATCGCCCCACCCACGAGTTTTCACGCATGTGGTAGGCGAGGTGTAGCAGTTCGTAGTTCAGGAAATAACAAAACACCGTCGCCATACATAGCCAAGCCTCATTGCTGCCGAGCAGCCAGCGCACCAGCAGAGCCATGGGAAGCACAGTAATCAACAGGAAGAAGGTCACCAGCACCGGAGGGAAGAGCACTGCGTGAAAATCCCGGCTACTGTCATAGGCCATGGCATAATCCCGAAAGAATCGGTGATGGCGCAGTGTGTGGCGCCGATATACGGCACCCAGCCATTTTTGCCGGTGATGCATGGGCCCTCTGTGACCCCAGTATTCCATCAGATTTGTGCAGATAAAGACGATGGGCACCATCAGCCACTGGCACCAAGTGGTATCGTGCAACTGTGAAATGCTGTAGAAAATCACAGAGATACTGGCACTGACCGTAAAGGTCAGATGCAACCAGCCGTTATAGATGGGGCCGGTAAACTGTGCCCTGTAACGCCGGCGATAATTGTCCGGGCTTCTATTATTCTTCATTGACCGCCTTTACTCTCAGCTTGAGCGGCTACCCCTGATTTGTTCGCCCACGATTGCGAATGCGGCAATTAGCGCACTCCACGCGGCCTTATAGGCTCCGTACAGAGCTCTAGAAAAGCATACAGGACAACAAGACCGAAAGTGCACGCCGAACCTGCCAGCATCAGGACAGATCGGCCTTCCGCTTTCGGCTGTAGGCCTCCGGAAGAAGATTCAAGTAAAAATCGGCCGCCACCTGAACACGCTGACATTCGGAGGAGTCGTCAAAACGAAGGCCCTGGGCGACACCGTCGATGAGGCCACATAGTTCCCGACCGCCCAGCTCCTCGTCGTTGAGAAACAGCTGTCCGCGCATCCCTTCCAGGCAGACGACGAGCTGACCATCGCCGACCTGATCGCTTTCAGTTACAGCCAGACCCATGAACTCACCTCGGCCAGCTTCGACGACAACCCCGCTGTGTAGAAATGGTATCAGACCATCAAGGGAGGGCCGGCCTTGGAACAGGCGATGGAGCAGCTCCCCCGGTGGCAAGCTTTTTACCTTTCTCCAAGTCCAAAACCTATGCTTGGGGACACTGATCGATCTGTCAACAAAAAGCCCCACCATATCTGGAGGGGCATTGTTGTCGACGAAGAAGAAGATCCAGCATTTCCATTGAAGCCTTTAGTTCCCACCCGGATCGCCCAGCCCTCCCTTTCGGGTCTGCTCCTTAATCATTTCAGATGACCTACTGGATACCCTTTCCCACTCCCTAGCCGTCATGCAGACCTTATGCCTGCGGTGGGAGCCAGTAATTAGCTCTACTTTGCAAATTTTCTCGTCCTTCTCGTCTGCCGGAAGGTTACTGCCGGCCGCACTGTCCTGATTTGCTGTTGACGCAGGCCCCCGACTTTCACCCGCTCCAGAAGCACAGCCAGTCAACGCGCCAATACTGATCGCAAATGCCAAAATCATCTTCAGCTTCATAGAAACATACCAAATCTGAATGACGCCATGTTGAGAGGTAACGGAATGCCACTCCAGTCAGAGATCCTGAAAAATTCGGTTGCTTCGACACAGATCAAAATCCACCCGATCATTCATAGCACATAATTCAGCCGCTGCCTGAGTCGATTAAGACAAAAGCAGACCGGACACCCAAATAAAAAAGCCCCGCCATCTCCGGCGGGGCTCTGTATTTAGAAGGAGAAAAAATCAGGCGCTGACCGCAGTCTCGATCTTCTTCAGCTCCTCATCGCGCAACTCGCGGCGCAGTATCTTACCGACATTGGTCTTCGGCAGGTCCTCGCGGAACTCTATCTGCTTCGGCACCTTGTAGGCGGTCATGTTTTCACGGCAGTAGGCGACCACTTCCTCCTCGGTCAGGGAGGGGTCCGCCTTGACCACGAACAGCTTGACCACTTCGCCACTCTTGTCATCGGGGATGCCGATGGCCGCCGCTTCCGCGACCTTGTCGTGGGTACTGACCACGTCCTCGATCTCATTGGGATAGACGTTGAAGCCGGACACGATGATCATGTCCTTCTTGCGGTCGACGATCTTGATGTAGCCGTCGTCCTGGATCACCGCCATATCGCCAGTGCGCAGCCAACCCTCGCTGTCGATGGATTCCGCGGTGGCCTCCGGGCGCTGCCAGTAGCCCTTCATTACCTGCGGGCCGCGCACGCAGAGCTCGCCGGGGGAGTTGTTGGGCAGGTCGTTGCCGTTCTCGTCGATCACCTTCACCTCGGTGTTCGGCACCGGCACACCCACGGTGCCCATCTGTACGGCATCGGCGGGGTTGAAGGACACCACCGGGGAGGTCTCGGTCAGGCCGTAGCCCTCGGTTACCACACAGCCGGTCATTTTCTCCCAGCGCTTGGCGGTATCGCGGGTCAGGGCCATACCGCCGGAACAGGTGGTGTGCAGTTTGCTGAAATCCAGTTCGGCAAATTCCGGGTTGCGCATCAGGCCGTTGAACAGGGTGTTCAGGCCGGCAAAGCCGGTAAAGCGCAGCCCCTTGAGGGTTTTCACGAAGGCCGGGATATCGCGCGGATTGGGGATCAGCAGCGAGTGGTTGCCGGTGGAGAAGAGGCACATGCAGTGGATGGTAAAGGCGTAGATGTGGTACAGGGGCAGCGGTGCCACATAGAGTTCCTCGCCTTCCTTCATGGAATCGCCCAGGGCCTCGCGCACCTGTTCCATATTGGCCACCAGGTTGCGGTTGGTGAGCATGGCGCCCTTGGCGACGCCGGTGGTGCCACCGGTGTACTGCAGCACGGCGACGTCTTCCGGCGAGCGCTGCACGTCTTCGTGGGGCTGCCTTCCCCCCAGGGACATGGCCTCGCGGAAGTTGACCTGATTGGCGAAGGAGAAGTCCGGCACCATCTTCTTGATGTGCTTGGCCACGCTGTTGATCAGGATGCGCTTGATTGGGCTGTGCAGGTCGGCGATCTCGGTAACGATCACCTTTTCCACGCCCGTCTCCGGCACCACTGCCGAGGCGGTATCGGCGATATTGGCCAGCACCACCAGCGCCTTGGCGCCGGAATCGTTCAGTTGGTGTTTGAGTTCGCGCTGGGTATAGAGCGGGTTGGTGTTGACCACGACCAGGCCCGCGCGCAGGGCGCCGAACACGACCACCGGGTACTGCAGCACATTGGGCAGTTGCACGGCGATGCGGTCGCCGGGTGAAAGGCTTGTGTGGTTCTGCAGGTAGGACGCAAATTTGGCGCTCAGTTTGTCGATATCGCCGATGGAGAGCGTCTGCCCGAGGCAGGTAAAGGCTGGCCTGTCACCGAATTTGGCGCAGGCGTTGTTGAATACGTCGAGTATGCTGCGGTCGATGTCCAACTGTCTTCTCCCAGTCCTATTTGTTGTTGTCGCTTACCCACATCTTCCGTTCTTATAGACGAAATCTGCCACAAGCAGGAGTGTGTGGGCATTTATTTATTGTTTGTAGTGTTATTTTTCTCTGTCAGTCGCCCTGTCGGTTTTCTGCGGGAAAGAGGTCTGCCAGGGAGGCCGCCAGTTCCCTGTCGCCGGAATAGCGAATGTCCCCCAGCAGAAAGGCGTGGCGCGCGCTTAAACGGCCGTCCAATATAGCACTCAAAGTGCTGTTTGCCATTTCCAGAATCAGCGCCGGGTTCTCCGCGTGCCCGAAATGTTGCACCACTTGATGTAACACAACCCCGCCCTCGCCGGATTGCGGCGACAGAGCCAGGTAAAAGTCGCTGGCATCCGGTAGCCGGAACTGTACCCGAGCGAGTGGGTGCGAACAAGCCAGGCGCCGCAGGCGGTCAGTGATGTGATCCGGCAAATGCATGGGCGGCCGATTCCAGAATGTACTTATTGCAGTTTCTGCTTCGTTGCAGGAGCAGCGGGGCGGCCATGGACCGCTCCTACAAGGAGAGCAATAAAAAACCGCCGGCTTGGCGGCGGTTTTTTTACAGGTGACGGGGCTTAGAAAGCGAAGTGCTCCGCATCCAGCTCCATCAGGTTGTCAGCCCCACTCAGGATAGCCGCCGCGTGACTGCCGGTGCGCGGCAGTATGCGGTCGAAGTAGAAGCGCGCGGTGGCCAGCTTGGCGCGGTAGAAATCCGCCTCGCCTGCACCTTCGGCCAGCTTCTCGTTCGCGACCTTGACGGCGCGGGCCCAGAGGTAGGCCTGCACGGCGTAGCCGGAGAACATCAGGTAGTCGACCGAGGCCGCACCCACTTCGTCCGGGTTTTCCGTCGCCTTCATGCCCACGTGCATGGTCAGGTCGCCCCACTGCTTGTTCAGTTCCTGCAGCCTGGTGACGAATGGGGCCAGTGCCTCGTTGTCGATTTCCGCCTCGCAGAACTTGTGCACGATTTTGGTGAACTTGCGCAGCAGCTCGCCCTGGCTCATCAGCACCTTGCGGCCCAGCAGGTCGAGTGCCTGCACTCCGGTGGTGCCCTCGTAGATGGTGGAGATGCGCGCGTCGCGCACATTTTGCTCCATGCCCCACTCGGCGATATAGCCGTGGCCACCGAAGCATTGCAGGCCCAGGTTGGCAGACTCGAGACCTGTCTCGGTCAGGAAGGCCTTGGCGATGGGCGTCAGGAAGGCCAGCAGCTCGTCGGCTTCCTTCTTCTCCTCTTCGCTGCCCTTGTGGGTGCGATCCACCTGCTGCGCACACAGCAGTACCAGCATGCGCGCGCCCTCGGCGAAGGCCTTCTGCGTCAGCAGCATGCGGCGCACATCCGGGTGCACGATGATCGGGTCGGCCGGGCCGTCCGGGTTTTTCGGTCCGGACAGGGAGCGCATCTGCAGGCGGTCCTTGGCGTAGGCCAGGGACTTCTGGAAGCCGGCCTCGGCGTGGGCCAGGCCCTGCAGGGCGGTACCCAGGCGCGCGGTGTTCATGAAGGTGAACATGCAGTTCAGGCCCTTGTTCGGCGGGCCGATCAGGAAACCCTTGGCACCGTCGAAGTTCAGCACTGCAGTGGCGTTGCCGTGAATACCCATCTTGTGTTCCAGGGAACCGCACACGACGCCGTTGCGCTCGCCGACGCCGCCTTCGGCATTGGGCAGGAACTTGGGCACGATAAACAGGGAGATGCCCTTGGTGCCGGCGGGGGCGTCGGGCAGGCGCGCCAGAACGATGTGGACGATATTCTCGGCCATGTCGTGCTCACCGGCGGAAATGAAAATCTTGGTGCCGGTGATGGAATAGGAACCGTCGGCGTTGGGCTCCGCCTTGGTGCGCAGAATGCCCAGGTCGGTGCCGCAGTGGGGCTCGGTCAGGCACATGGTGCCGGTCCAGGAGCCCTCCACCAGCTTGGTCAGGTAGGTTTCCTTCTGCTCGTCGGTGCCGTGGGCCTCGAGGGTGTTCATGGCGCCGTGGGACAGGCCCGGGTACATGCCCCAGGACCAGTTGCTGGTACCCACCATCTCACTCAGGATGGTGCCCAGGGAGGGCGGCAGGCCCTGGCCGCCGTGAGTCGGGTCGTGGGCCAGGGCTGGCCAGCCAGCCTCTACGAACTGCTGGTAGGCTTCCTTGAAGCCCTCCGGGGTGGTGACTTCGCCGTCATTCCATGTGCAGCCCTGCTGGTCGCCCACCTGGTTCAGCGGCGCCAGCACGTTTTCACAGAACTTGGCGCCCTCTTCCAGGATGGCGTCTACCAGATCCGGCGTGGCTTCCTCATAGCCCAGGGACGCGTAGTGTTGGTCCCAGTCCAGCAACTCGCGCATCGCGAAACGCATATCGCGCAGTGGAATCTTGATATCGGTCATCCTGCTACCCTCAATTCGCTGTTGTATACCGATGGACCGGGAAAAACCGGCCGGTCAGTTTTATGACTCGTATTTACGATTGGTCCATCATAGTAGCAAGCCGGCGAGCCCCTCTATGGCGAAATCCGTCCAAAGCGGTGACAGATTGGTTCGGGGTGGTCGGTATGGCTATGGGGGGCGAACCTTGTGCTCGCCCCCTAAAAAGCACGAAATATCTCCGATGCTTAAGGCGAAGGCCCTGATACCGGTGGCTCTTTGCGGGACTGTTGGCGAGAGGGACCTCGCCGACAAGCCTACAGGGATGTATTCACGGGGGGCGCCTAGCCCGTGTCCCGCAAAGAGCCACCGGTAGCAGGGCCGCCACCGAACTGGCTACCGTGCCACTCCGGACACGGGCGAACACAAGGTTCGCCCCTAAACGCCGCTCCTGCGGCTGCGATACTCACCGGGGGTAATACCGGTCCACTTCTTGAAGGCGCGGAAGAAGGCGCTGGACTCGTCGAAGCCGAGCATCTCGGCAATCTGGGCGTTGGACAGGTCCGGGCAGCTCAGGTAGTGGAAGGCAGCCTCCATGCGGCACTCGTCCTTCAGCTTCTGGTAGGAGGTACCCTCCTGCTGCAGGCGCCGGCGCAGGGTGGTGACCGACATGTTCAGTCGCTCGGCGACCACTTCCGCTGCGGGCATGGACTCGCTTACGTCCCGGTTCAGGATCGTCTTAACCTTGGTCTTGATGCTGTTGGCGCTGCCGTCGCTGATCACCAGGTGGTAGGGGGCGGTGCGGATAAAGTCCTCCACCGTCTGCGGGTTCTGCACCACCGGGTAGTCCAGGTAGCGGCTGTCGTACTCCAGCGCGTTGACGGGCTGGTCGAATAGCAGCTCTTTCGCCTCGCTCTGGGCCAGGGTGCGGAACTCCTCCGGGCAGGGGAAGGAGAAATGCAGCCGCGCCAGCGGGATCTCCCGCCCCACCAGCCAGCAGTAGAAACGGTGCCAGACCGCCAGGGTGGTGCGGATCACGCCCGGATCCGTCTCCGCAATCAGCTGCTCGAATTCACCGGGCGCCAGGGAACTGATGCCGCAGATGGCCACCCGCTCGCGGCCGCCTTCGGCGGGCTCGAATACCGGCTTTACCTTGAAACCGCGACAGATTTCCATGAACTCGGCGGACAGGGTGATCGCCTGGCGCACCGTCGCGCAGTTGACCACCGTCAGGCACAAAAGCCGGAAGGAGCCGGAACGCACGCGCCCGCCGCTCAGCATGCCGAACCACTCGTCCTGCACCAGCCACATGACCCGCTGGTACAGGCGGCCGTACCTGAGTGCGGAGAAGGCGGCGACGCCCTCCAGCTCGCGCTCGTCTATGCCCACCGATGCCAGCAGCTCGCCGCGATCGCAGCCGTGACGGGTCGCCTCCTCCAGCAATCGCTCCAGGTAGGCGATGGGAATGCGGATGTCCTCTTCCGACACTGCCATTTATTTTTTGCGCCTGCGCAACCAGCTCAATAGCGCTCCGAAGCCCAGTGCCGCCACGATGATCACCGCGAGAAAAACCAGCAGCAGCACCGCGTAGGCAGCCACATCCTCGACCGGCAGGTCCCAGCTCCATATGGCCGCGGCGATAAAGGCGATGCAGGCGAGCACACTGGTGATAAAGGAGCGGCTCTTCTTCTTTGCCATGGGGATCCTGTGGAATTTGAACAGTTGGTCGGTGCCGGAGGGCGACACCGCCGTTGTAATGTCGGAATACGGCGCGGCATCGTGAGGGATGGGCCGCCCGCTGTCAACGCGCTAGCCGACAATCCCGCCCTTCGCCAGGCGCGCCGGATCCAGCAGTTTTTTCAGTTCGTCCTCACCCAGGTCCGTCATTTCCAGCGCGACTTCGATCACCGGGCGGCGGCTCCGGTAGGCTTCCTTGGCGATCTCCGCCGCCTTTGCATAGCCGATCACCGGGTTGAGCGCCGTCACCAGGATCGGGTTGCGGGCCAGGGTCTCCTCGACGCGCTCGCGATTGACTGCGAAATCCGCAATGGCCCTGTCGGCCAACAGCTGTGCCGCATTGCCCAGCAGGCGGACACTCTCCAGCAGCGTGTGCGCCACCAGCGGCAGCATTACATTGAGCTGGAAGTTGCCGCTCTGCCCGGCCACGGCGATGGTGGTGTCGTTGCCCATCACCCGCGCAGCCACCATGGCCACGGATTCCGCGATCACCGGATTGACCTTGCCCGGCATGATACTGCTGCCCGGCTGCAACGGTCGCAGTTCGATTTCCGCCAGGCCCGCCAGGGGGCCGCTGTTCATCCAGCGCAGGTCATTGGCGATCTTCATCAGCGCCACCGCCAGTACCTTCAACTGGCCCGACAGCTCCACGGCGGTATCCTGGCTTGAAATTGCGGCGAAGAGATTGTCCGCAGGGCGGAACTGCTGGGTGCTGTTGGCGCTCAGTTTCTGGGCGAAGAGCTCGGCAAAATCCGGGGGCGCATTGAGCCCCGTGCCTATCGCAGTGCCGCCCTGGGCCAGCTGCGCCAGGCGCGGCAGTGTGCCGCGAATGCGCTCGCGGCAGGATTCGACCTGTGCCGCCCAGGCGCCCACCTCCTGCGCGAGGGTCATGGGCACGGCGTCCATCAGATGGGTGCGCCCGGTCTTGACCACGTCCTCCACCGTCGCCGCCTTGTCGCACAGCTCCGTGTGCAGGTGTCGCAGCGCCGGCAGCAGGTGATCGCGCACCGCCAGCAGCGCCGCCACGTGAATCGCACTGGGGATCACGTCGTTGCTGCTCTGGCTCATATTGACGTGGTCGTTGGGGCTGATCTCCAGGCCACTGTCGCGGGCAGCCCTGCTTTTGTTGGCAATGCTGGCCAGCACCTCGTTCACGTTCATATTGGTGCTGGTGCCCGAACCTGTCTGGTAGACATCCAGGGGGAACTGCGTGGCCAGGTGCCCCTCGTCGAGGGATTCACAGGCGGCAATGATGGCCGCGGCCCGCTCGTCATCGAGTAGCCCCAGTTCCCGATTGGCCTGGGCCGCTGACTTCTTGATCAGCACTATGGCACGGATAAATTCCGCCGGCAGCTGGCTGCCGCTCACCGGGAAGTTCTCCACGGCACGGTGGGTATGGGCACCGTAGAGAGCGTCCGCCGGCACCAGCACCTCACCCAGGCTGTCTTTTTCCATGCGGTACTTTTTACCGGATTTACTGGCCATGGTCGCGCTCCCTATTCGGGTTGGACGGGCTGGATCTACTCCACCACGACGGTGATTTTTTCCGACACCACCGGCTTCTCGTGCGGGATATGCAGGTAGTTGCCCAGTACCAGCTGCAGTGTCTGCTTACCCGGCGGCAAGGTGATTTCCGTTTCGGTCTGTCCGCCGCCGAAGTGGATCACCTGCTCCGAGGCGGGCAGCGGCTTGCCCAGGTCCGGTAACTGGTCCAGGCCGATCAGCAGGTGGTGGTGGCCGGTGTTCTCGCGGTCGATACCCGCCGGCGCCACGCCCATGCCGGACAGGCCGAATTTCACGGTGAAAGTCCTGCCGACTTTCTCACCGTCTTTGGGGGATATGAAGTAGACCTTGGCCCCTGCCGGCGCCTTGGAAACCAGTGACTTCTGCTTTTCCGCGTCCGCCTGCAAGGCGGGGGCGAACAGCAGCGCGCTGGCGAGAAATAGGGACTGGTAAGCTTTCATGACAACTCCCTGTAGGTTGGTGATTGAAAATAAATTCCGGTCGGGCGAGCGCACCCCCTTCCCAGCGTGGAACTGCGGCTATGTTAGTTTCCCCGGCACACCTTCGGTAACCGGCCGGCTAGACGCTGACCCGCCCCTCCTGGGTCCACTCGCAGCGCACCTGCATATCGCCGCTGCCCGGTTCGTGGTAGAGGCCGGCGGCCTCCCAGGTGAAAGAGTGGATCCCGGAGAGTTCTGTCTCCAGGTGCACCGTGGCGGAAACCCAGTACATGCTGTGCAGCAGTTCCTCGAACTTCTGGATCCAGTGGTTCCACTCGTACTCCACCGCGCGGTAGGAGGCGCCGAAGTGGATCACATCGGTCTGGTACTGGGACTGTTTCACCTTGATGGTGGGAATGGAAAACATATCCCGGCACAGGAAGGGCCACTCGTCGGCACTGGGCAGTGCCAGCACTGCCGCGCGATTGACACGCCTGCGCTCGGCGCCGCCGGCGAGGCTGTTACTGTCTTTGATACAGCCGTAGACAATGGATTCCTGATCGCCCTGGAGCACGTGTACCTACCCTTACAGCGGCGCCAGTGGATAAAAATTATCCGGCGCGAAAAAATCTTGGTGCCTCACTTTAACGGCGAAGAGAGGAGAAAGCTATAACCGGGATCTCAATCAGATTTCGATGCCACGGCCGCGCAGCATTTCGAGAAACCCGTCCTCGTCCATGGTGGGAATATCCAGCTCCCGCGCCTTGTTCAGTTTTGAACCGGCGCCGGGGCCGGCGACGACGGTGTGGGTGTTGGCGGATACGCTGCCGGCCACCTTGGCGCCGAGGCGCTGCAGGTAATCCTTGGCCTCGCTGCGCGACAGCGTCTCCAGCTTGCCGGTCAGTACCCAGGTCTGGCCCGCGAACGGCTGCTCCTCGCCGCCCTGCTCTTCCGGCTCCCAGTGCACGCCGGCCTGGCGCAGTGCCTCAATTTCCTCCTGGGCGTGGGGCTGCTGGAAAAACTCGGCGACGAAGTGCGCCACCACCGGGCCCACGTCCTCCACCTCCTGCAGCGCTTCCTCGTCCGCCTGCATCAGCGGTTCCAGGTCGCCGAAGTGCCTGGCCAGGTTGCGCGCGGTGGCCTCGCCCACCTCGCGGATGCCCAGCGCATACAGGAATTTCGGCAGTGTGGTGTCCTTGCTGCGCTCCAGGGCGTCGAGGAGGTTCTGCGCGGACTTCTGGCCCATGCGCTCCAGCTCCACCAGTTGCTCGAGGTTTAGGTGGTAGAGGCCGGAGACCGAGTGCAGCAGTCCCTCGTCCACCAGCTGCTCCACCAGCTTGTCGCCGAGGCCGTCGATATCCATCGCCTTGCGCGATGCGTAGTGCTTGATCGCCTGCTTGCGCTGGGCGGAGCAGATGAGGCCGCCGCTGCAGCGGGCCACCGCCTCGCCGGGCGTGGACTCCACCGGCGAGTCGCACACCGGGCAGTGGTCGGGGAAGACGATATCCCGCGCATCTTTCGGGCGCTTGCTCATCACCACCGAGACCACCTGCGGAATCACATCACCCGCGCGGCGGATCACCACTGTATCGCCGATCTTGACCCCGAGGCGCTGTATCTCGTCGCGGTTGTGCAGGGTCGCGTTGGAGACCGTCACACCGCCGACGAATACCGGCTCCAGCCGCGCCACCGGCGTCACCGCGCCGGTGCGACCCACCTGGAATTCCACGTCCCTGAGCAGGGTCATCTCCTCCTGGGCGGGGAACTTGTAGGCCATGGCCCAGCGCGGCGCGCGGGCGACGAAGCCGAGGCGCCGCTGCAGGGCGATATCGTTGACCTTGTAGACGATGCCGTCGATATCGTAGGCCAGCTCGCCGCGCTTCTCGCCGAGCTTCCGGTGGTATTCGATACAGGCCTGGATATCCTTCGCGGCCGCCATCTCGCTGTTGATGCGGAAGCCCCAGCGGTTCAGTTGCCGCAGTATTTCCGTGTGCCTGTCCGGCAGGGTGGCGCCCTCCACCAGGCCGACGCCGTAGGCGCAGAGTTCCAGCGGGCGCTTTGCGGTGATGCGCGAGTCCAGCTGGCGCAGGCTGCCGGCGGCGGCGTTGCGCGGGTTGACGAAGGTCTTCTCACCGGCCTTGGCCGCGGCCTCGTTCATTCGGGCGAAGCCCGCCTTGGGCATATAGATCTCGCCGCGCACCTCGAGTACAGCGGGCACATCGTCGTCCAGCAGCCGCAGCGGCACCGAGCCGATGGTGCGCACATTCTGGGTGATATCCTCGCCGATGGTGCCGTCGCCGCGGGTGGCCGCGCGCTCCAACACGCCGTCGCGGTACAGCAGGCTGATGGCGATGCCGTCCAGCTTCGGCTCGCAGGCGTATTCCACCGGCTCCTGGGTGTTGAGGCGGTCGCGCACGCGGCGGTCGAATTCCAGCAGCTCCTCATCGCTGAAGGCGTTGTCCAGGGACAACATCGGCACCTCGTGGCGCACCTCGGCGAATTCCTTCAACGGCTCGGCGCCGACGCGCTGGGTCGGGGAGTCCGGCGTGATCAGCTCGGGATACTCTTTTTCCAGTTCCTGCAGTTCGCGCAGACGGCGGTCGTACTCGGCGTCGGGCAGTTCCGGATTGTCGAGGACGTAGTACTGGTAGTTGGCGCGTTCCAGTATCGCGTGCAATTCCTGGGCGCGTTCGCGTTTTTCGGTAGGGATGTTTTTTGTCATTGTGTGTTCGCAAAAATGGGGAATTCTTGCCGGTGGGGGATGCGTTCTGTAGGAGCCTGCTTGCAGGCGAATGATACGGAGCTCCGATCCTGTTCGCCTGCAAGCAGGTTCCTACAGGGCGGGCCTGCGGCCCGGGCCCCCTCCCCCGGCCCCTCCCCCTCAAGCGGGAGAGGGGAGCTAATCTTTCTGGTTTTGGGGAAACACAGCCTGCACCGGGTGCATCATCCGAGTCCCGAGTCCCGAGTCCCGAGTCCCGAGTCCCGAAAATACTACCCCTGCGCCCTGGCCAGGGCCTTGCGGCGCTGGTATTCCATTACGCGCTGGCGGTAGTGCTCGGCAGTCTGGCCGGTGAAGACGCTGCGGTTTTCGTCTTTCAGTTCGCCGCCCAACTGCTCGGCGATCTGGCGCGAGGTGGCCAGCAGCTGCTCGAAGGCCTTCAGGGCCGAGCCCTCGATCGGCAGCGCCAGAAAGAGGCTCAGGCCGGGGGTGGTGAATTCCTCCATCTGCGCCAGATCGAAGACGCCGGGCACCACCATATTGGCGAGGCTGAACACCACCGGGCCGTCGGCGCCACCGCCCTGGTGGTAGTGGAAGATGTTCATTTCGCCGAAGCGCATGCCGGCGGCCATCATCGCGCGCAGTATGTCGTTGCCCTCGAAGCAGTCGCCCTCGGGAGCCATCACGTTGATGATCAACACTTCCTCGACGGGGGATTTTTCCCGCGGCTTGTTCGGTGTCTTATCGCTCGATTTGTTCACCGGGGCCTTCTTCTCCTTAGGCTGGGGCTCGATCTCCCGCGCGCGGCTGGATTCCTGTACCGGTTCGGCGGTTTCCGTCTCCGGCACTGCGTTCAGCGCTGTATTAGCACTAAGGGCTTCGAGGCTTTCCGACTCGTCGAGTTCCGGCTCGCGGCGATTTTCGTCCACGGGAACCGAGTCCATCAGGGTGGGCACCTGCTCTTCCAGGTTGAGTGAAACCTGTTCCGGCTCGCCCCGGCTGGGTGTGCTGCCGGCGAGAGGTTTGCGTGAGGACATAAAGCTCTCCTGTACCTGGCGGTTCACCTGCAGGGCCTCCTCCAGTGCCCGGCGCTGCACCACGCGCACCTGGCCCGGCAATTCTGCGGCTATCTGCCGGCGCTTCGCCTCCTCCTCCGGATCGAGATAGTCCTCCTCGTCCAGGGTTTTCTTTTTTTCCGTCCGGCGCGGTGTCGACAATATGTCCATGTCGTCGCCGTCCCGTTGCATGGCCCGGGACAGGTTGCGCGAGACTTTCATCGCCGCACGCTGCTTCACAATCGCACGGCGCACGCCGTCCAGTACCGCCAGCAGCAGTATCAGGGCGAGGATTGTTATCAGCCAGTTTCCCATTTAAGCGTCTCTCCCTTACGCCTCTTATGCGGATGCCAGTTCGGCCGCCTCTTCCACGTTCACGGACACCAGTCGTGATACCCCCGGCTCGTGCATGGTCACACCCAGCAGCTGATCGGCCATCTCCATGGCGATCTTGTTGTGGGTAATATAGATGAACTGCACATGCGCGGACATTTCCTTCACCATGCGTGCATAGCGGCCCACGTTGGCGTCGTCCAGCGGTGCGTCCACCTCGTCCAGCATACAGAAGGGCGCCGGGTTCAGGCGGAAGATGGAGAATACCAGGGCGATTGCAGTCAGCGCCTTCTCACCGCCGGATAGCAGGTGAATGGTGCTGTTGCGCTTGCCCGGGGGCCGCGCCATGATCGCGATGCCGGTGTCGAGCAGGTCCTCGCCGGTCAGTTCCAGGTAGGCGTGGCCGCCGCCGAACACCTTCGGGAACAGCTCCTGCAGGCCCGCGTTGACCTGGTCGAAGGTCTCCTTGAAGCGGGTGCGGGTCTCGCGGTCGATCTTCTTGATGGCGTTTTCCAGGGTTTCCAGCGCGTCGGTAAGGTCGCTGTACTGGCGATCCAGGTAGTGCTTGCGCTCGGATTCCTGCTTGTACTCGTCGATGGCCGCCAGGTTGATGGCGCCCAGGCGGGAGATGCGCGCGGCCACCAGTTCCAGTTCCTGCTGCACCTGGGAGATGGTCAGGTCGCCGGGCAGTTCCTCCAGAACCTGCTCCACGTCGTGGTCGGATTCCTTCAGCTGCTCGACAAGGCCGTTGCGCTGCACTTCCAGTGTCTGCGCACCCAGGCGTTCCTGCTCCAGTTGGGCGCGCACGCCCTGCAGGGCAGACTCCACCTTGTGGCGCTCCTGCTCCTGCTGGCGCAGGCCGCTCTCCACCTCCTCCAGTTTCTTGCGCGCCTCGGACAGCTCGGTCTCCACCTCCATGCGCTCGCCCAGCTTCTCCTCCAGTTCCGCCTGGAAATCCTGGGACGGGTCCTGGGTCTCGGCCATCTGCTCCTGCAGCAACTCGCGGCGGCTGCGCAACCGTTCCAGCTGCTCGCGCATGACCTGTAAAGTGCGCTCCAGGGACATCATCTGGGTGCGCACCGACTGCTCGCGCATGGCCAGCTCGTGGGCGCGGTCCTTGTCCTCGCGGGCGCGCTGGCGCGCCGCGTCCAGGGCCTCGCGCAGTTCGTCACGGCGGGCCAGCAGAGTCTCGCGGCGGTCGGAGTCGTCGCTCATGGCCTCGACCGCCTCCTGCAGCAGCAGGCGCGCCTCGGACAGTGACTCGCCCTCCAGCTCCAGCTGCTCGCGCACCTCGGTGATTTCCTGCTCCACGCGGGTGCGGCGCTCGTCCATCTGCTCGGCGCGGGCGCGGCGGGCGGACAGCTGGCTGCGCAGCTCGGACTCGCGGCGGCCCAGTTGCTCGGCTTCACTGCGGGCCTGCTCTATCTCGCGCTCCAGGTCGCCGGCCTTCAGGCGCAGTTCCTCGCGCTGCTCGCTGAGGGTTTCAATCTGCTCTTCGATGGAGGAGATGGACTGCTCCAGCTCCTCCAGTTCCTGCTTGCGCGCCAGCACGCCCGCCTCGGCGTCGGTGGCGCGGCTGACCCGCAGCCAGTTGGGACCCAGCCACAGGCCGTCGCGGGTGACTATGGATTCGTGAGCCTGCAATTGCGCCCGGGCAGAGAGTGCCGCATTCAGGTCTTCCGCCGTATAGATGCCGGAGAGAAGGCCACCCAGGGACTGGGGTCCCTCGACCTGGTCCGCCAGCGCCGGCAGGCTGCCGCCGCTCGCCGCGGAAACACTGCGGCCGTCGATGAATACCGCCTGGCCGCTCTCGAGGCTGGCGAGGCTCTCGCCGAGGCTCTCCAACTGGTCGACGCAGATCGCCTGCAGCTGGGCGCCGAGCACTGTCTCGACGGCCTTTTCCCAGCCCGCTTTTGCGGATACCTGGTCCGCCAGGCGCGGCCTGTCCGCCAGGGCCTGCTGCTGCAGCCAGTTCTCCACCGCTTTGCCCTGCCCCAGCGCCGCCTGTTGCAGCGCCTCCAGGGAGGCCCGGCGGCCCAGGGACGTCTGCAGCTGCAGGCGCAGCTGGTCCAGTTCGCCGGCGACGTCGCGCTCGCGATCGCGCAGCTCGGCCAGGGATTCGCTCTTCCCGGATACCGCCTCGCGGCGCTCGGTGGCCTGCAATTCCAACTCAGCCAACTGCTCGTTCAGCTGCTCGAATTCGCCGTCGTCGCCGCTGTCCTTCAGGCCCGCCTGTTCCGCCTGCAGCTTGTTGATGCGCTCCTGCAGGCGCTGGCGGGAGGTTTCCAGGTGCTGGATGCGGGACTGCTGCACCTCGGCCTTCTGGCGCGAGCCGGAGGCGCCCTGGTTGAACTGGTCCCACTCGTTCTGCCAGTCGCGCATCTGCTCCTCGGCGGACAACAGTGATTGCGCGGACTCCTCCTCGGCGGCCTGCACCATTTCCAGGTCCGGGGTGATCACTTCCAGTTCGGCCTCGAACTGGGCGGCCTTCTCCTGGTCTGTTTCCAGGCTGGTCTCCGCCTCGCGGAACTCCTGCTCGGTCTGCGCCAGGTCGGACTGCAAGCGGGTGTTGCGCTCGCGGGCGTGGGCGATGCTCTGCTCCAGGCGCGCGATATCGGCGCCCACCGCGTAGAAGCGGCCCTGCACCTCGTTGAAGCTGTCGGACAGCTCGTGGTAGCCGACGCGCTTCTGTTCGATATCGGTGTCGCAGCTGACCTGGCGGGTCACCAATTCTTCAACGGTGAGTTCCAGCTCGGAGATCTGGCGCTGCTTGGCCTGGGCCTGGTCGTTCAGGTCGCGGTATTTCAGCGCCTGCAGGTGGGCCTTGTGGGCGCGCTCCTCTTCCTTGAAGCGGCTGTACTTCTCTGCGGCCGCCGCCTGGCGCTCCAGGCGCGACAGCTGGCGGTCCAGTTCGTCGCGGATATCGGTCAGGCGCTCCAGGTTCTCCTTGGTGCGGCGCATGCGGTTTTCGGTATCGCGGCGGCGCTCCTTGTACTTGGAGATACCGGCGGCCTCCTCGATGAAGACCCGCAGCTCCTCCGGCTTGGCCTCGATCAGCTTGGAGATCATGCCCTGCTCGATAATGGCGTAGCTGCGCGGCCCCAGGCCCGTGCCCAGGAAGAGGTCGGTCACGTCGCGGCGGCGACACTTGTCGCCGTTCAGGTAGTAGTTGTTCTGGCCGTCCCGGGTCACCTTGCGCTTGACCGAGATCTCGGCGAAGGCGGCGTAAGCGCCGGCTAGCTTGCCTTCCGAGTTGTCGAACACCAGCTCGATGGAGGCCTGGCCCACCGGCTTGCGGCCGCTGGAGCCGTTGAAGATCACATCGGTCATGGAGTCGCCGCGCAGGTTCTTGGCGGAGGACTCACCCATCACCCAGCGCACCGCGTCGATGGTGTTGGACTTGCCACAGCCGTTGGGGCCAACCACGGCGCTGAGATTGGAGGGGAAATAGACGGTGGTCGGGTCAACGAAGGACTTGAAACCCGCAAGCTTGATGCACTTCAGACGCATGTATTTGTTAACTCGGTATTTGTTCTATGCCGGCAGGCAGCGGCTCACCAAACCGCTAATTGTACATGGGGGCGGCGGGGGTTTCAGCGGAAAATTTCCCGGACTCGGGACTCGGGACTCGGGACTCGGGACTCGAAAGAGTAGCTCCCCTCTCCCGCTTGCGGGAGAGGGGTCGGGGGAGAGGGTGTACAGGCGCACTGCGGAGCCTGAACTTAGCGCGGGCCTGCAGCTCGCGCGGGCGAACACAAGGTTCGCCCCCTACAGAAGAACCCTCTCGTCATTCCGGCGCAGGCCGGAATCCAGGGACCACAGTAATTGGATCCCGGATCAAGACCGGGATGACGCCGGTGGGGCGGTCGTTACAGCTCCCGATCGATGGTGATCGCCTGCGCTTCGCCCCATTCGGCTTTCGGCAGGTCTTCGATCATCCCCTGCCAGTCCCCCGGTGCCGGCCGCGCGTCGCCGTGCACCGCCAGGCGGGCCACCAGCTGCACCGAGTCCACATTGGCGATGGAGCGCCCCGGCATCATCGCCCGGGACTCGTCCAGCACCACCTCCACCGGCAGCTGGTCGGCGGTGAGGCGCACTATGGCCAGAGGCATGGGGCTGTCGGCGCCGCGGGCGTAGATAAATACCGGCGTGCCCGGCTTGGCGGAGACGTCCTCCGCCAGACTCACGCGCACGCGGATCGAGGGGCCGGATGCCGCTTCGCTTTTGGCGACAAGCTGCTGCACCGGCTCGCCGCCGTCCGCCAGTGCCTGCTCGGCCCGGGCCACGCCGGCGGCCAGCGCCTGGGCCGCGGCCGAGTCCGGCTGCAGCTGGTCCAGTGCCCGCTGCCAGTAGTCCCGCGCCGCGCGGAAATCCTCGCGATCGAAGGCGGCTATACCGGCCAGCCCCAGGGCCGTGCCGTTGTCCGGCTGGACCTGCAGCACCTGGTCCACCAGTTGGCGCACCTCGTCATCGATCTTCGAGCCGTTGGCAAAGAAGAGCGCCTGAGCCAGCTCCGCCCTGATGCCGGCCGCCTGGGGCTCGCGCTCGACTACATAGCGGTAGGAATCCACCGCACCCTGAAGGTCGCCGCTCACCATCAGCCGCTGGGCCAGCACATAGCGGCTGGTCAGGTCGTCCGGATGACTCTCGGCGCGCGCCTTCAGTTGACTGGTGATACGCGCCTGGGTTTCGGCGCTGGGGGCACCCCGCTGGCTGGCGAGGATATCCCGGTAGAGCGCCAGGTCGCCGGCATTGCCGGACCAGGCGTAGAGTCCCACCGCGGCCAGCGGCAGCAACAGCGCCAGCCCGACCAGGAGTCCCCGCCCGCTCCCGGAAACCGGGTTCCCGGCGGTGGCCTGCTCCGCCGCCAGCAGGTTGCGGGCCATCTCCGCCTCCAGCTGTGCATACTGTTTGTCGTCGAGGGAGCCGCTCTCCAGCGCCGCCTTCAGTTCTGCCCGCTGTTCGCGGTACAGGGCCGCCAGCGCCGCGCGCTTGTCGGCAGCCCGCTGTTTGCCCGCGCCGCGCAGGGCCGGCCACAGAACCACAAATGCCAGCGGCAGCACCAGCAGCGCCAGGCCTAACCCCAGATCCAACCAGAGATCAGTCATCGCTTTTCTTCCCGCTGCCGGTCAGTCCGTCCACATCGTCCCCCAGCAGCTGCTGCAGCCGCCGGCGCTCGTCATCCGTCAGTTCCGCGCTGGCATCGTCCTGGCGCGCGCCGGTGCCGCTGCGCGAGCGCAGCACTATGGCAATCAGCACCAGCAGGCCGATGGCCGCAAAGATCCCCGGTGCCAGCCACAGCGCCAGGGTGTTGCGCTGCAGCGGGGGACGGTAGAGCACAAAATCCCCGTATCGGGCCACCATGTAGTCGGTAATTTCCCGATCGCTGAAACCCTCCTCCAGCAGCCGGCGTATCTCCCGGCGCAGGTCCGTCGCCACCAGTGAATCGGAACCGGCCAGGTTCTGGTTCTGGCACTTGGGGCAGCGCATCTCCTCGATCAGCACCCGGTAGCGCGCCTGCAGCTCCGGCGAGGACAACTGCTCCGCCTCCACCGCCGCCTGCACGGCCAGTGACAGGCACAGGGCACACAGCGCCGCGGCAATCGGGGCCAGCCAGCTTCTCTTTCTCAGGCTTTGTCTAAGGGGTTGTTTCACGATCATTTGTCCGCCGGAACTTTGCGCGATTATAACAGCGCCACCGCCTCCGCTGACACCTTGCCTGGGCCCGCCCTCGCGCGGCCAGAGCAATGCATGATCCGCTTAACTTATTGAAAGACAAAAATTTTTTCGCGAAAGCGTTGACGGGGCAAAATTTTTCATTAAGATACGCAGCTCCTGACGCGGGGTGGTTAGCTCAGTTGGGAGAGCGGCGGCCTTACAAGCCGTAGGTCACAGGTTCGACCCCTGTACCACCCACCACTTCCCTTTCACCTGCCGGGCAGGATTTTTCAAGGGAAGCAAGGAATGCGGACCGGTAGTTCAGTTGGTTAGAATGCCGGCCTGTCACGCCGGAGGTCGCGGGTTCGAGTCCCGTCCGGTCCGCCATATACAGAAGAGGCCCGCACGAAGGTGCGGGCCTTTTTTGTATGTGTGTTGAAGCTGCAGAAAATTTTTTCGCTTCAGCCTCGCCCCAGACGCAGCGCCAACAGGATCAGGGATACCCCACTCCCCAATACAATCAGGACTCCGGGCAGTCCCGCCAGATTCGCCAACATCTTGATGCCGTCGGCCCCGAGATAAGTGGCGCTGCACCACCCCACCAGCCCGATCACAGAAGCCCACAGCAACTTGACCCCGAAAGGCGACCCCATGTGCTCCGCCGTCACCGATTTCATACAGAGCCCGCCGATCGCATCCGTATTCGAATCCGTCGCCGTAATAAAGGAAATAAAACAGGCAAACACAAAAAACAGGCTGAGCAATGTACTGCCGGGCAGGTAGCTGAACAGCTGGTAGGCCATCGCCGCCAGCCCTTCACTCTGGTAAGCACCGTACAGGGCACCATTGTCCAGATTGTCAAAATACAGCGCCGAACCACCGAAGGCGGAAAACCACAAGATGCCGAATAGCGACGGCAACAGCAGGTTGACCAAAATAAACTGCCGCACCGTATAGCCGCGGGCTATCTTGCCCAGGAACAGGCAGGACAAGGGTGCCCAGGCGAACCAGCTGGCGTAAAAGGCCGTGGTCCACCAGCCGGACCAGCGACTGCCTTCCGGTTCATCGAGGAGCAACTGCCGCGGAAAAAAGTCGACCAGATACTCGAGTAGCGAACGGCTGCCCAGTTCGACGATGAAAACGCCGGGCCCAACCACCAGCAGGTACAGCAACAGCAGCACAAACAACACCGTATTGATCCGGGCGAGCACCTGTATGCCCTGGCGCAAGCCGCTGGCAGCAGAGAGCAGCGCCACGGCGACAATAAAGCCGGCAGTGGCTGCATAGACGGCGGGCGATTTGGGAATCGCGAACAGGTATTGCAGGCCATCGCCGATCAGCAGCAGGCCTGCACTCAATACGGCGGACATGCCCACCACCACCGCAAACAACACCAGCCCGTCGACCAGCTGTGCAACCGGTTCACTCAAGTGCCTGCCCAGCAGGGGGCGCAATAGTGAGCCCACGGAAAAGCCGTAACCGCAGTTGTAAAAACCCAGTGCAAAGGTGAGCGCGGCGACGGTATAGATCGCATAGGGCGCCAGCGTCCAGTGCACGAAAACGGTGGACATGGAAAATGTCATTGCCGCAGCACTGCCCGGCGCTATATCAATGAACGCCGGCGGCTCGCGAAAGTGCACCACCGGCTCGGCCACCGCCCAGAACAGGATGCCCATGGCGATAACCGTGGTCAGCGATACCGCGAACCAGCGAAACGGTGAGTAGATGGGTGTGGCCCCTGCCCCGCCTATACGCAATCGCCCGAGTGGAGAGAGGTACACATAGACACACAGAGCCAGCAACGCAACGGCGGAGTAGAGAAACAGTGCGGAGAAGTTGTCGATAATGGCGGAATTGATCGACGTAGTGATAGCGACAAACTGCCGCTCATCCGCGCCGGTAAATGCCAGCACCAGCAGTATGCCGATCAGCGCAGGCCAGAAGGTGATGGGCTTCAGCCGATTTGTTGCTCCGTCGGGAAAGTCGATGGCTCCAGCCCTCCTGCGCCGCCTCGCCGCCTCGCCGCCGTTATGGCACGCCTTGTCTATTCTTGCCCCAACCTTTTCCCAAAAGTATCGCCATGTGCCGACAGGGGCAAGCCCGTACAGGTTTCCATCGCCTTCGCCGGACCCGACCATGTGCTTGACTCCTTCCCATGCGTCCCCATAACGATGAACAAACCACCAGGAATCCCGCCATGCCCACCGTCGCACTGAACCGTTACTGCCACTGCATTACCCTCGACCGGGGCGCCCTGGACGCGCAACTGCGCCAGTCGCTGCGCCAACAGAGTCTCTCCCCCGATCCCCTGCCCGGACACGAGCAGCTGTTTGCGCCCTACGGCGTGTTTATCAACGGCGCCCAGCAAAAGGCGATGGCGGCAACTGTACGCGCCGTGGAGCGGGTGATCAGTCTCCCCGCCTTCGCCGAGCAGATCCGGGACCTGGATCAATACCCCGACCAGGGCACCCGCGGCCTGTTCACCGGTTTCGACTTCCACCCGACGGCGGACGGGGCCAGCCTGATCGAAATCAACACCAACGCCGGCGGCGCCTTCCTCAGCGCACTGATGACCCACAGCCAGCACTTCTGTTGCGACCCCGTGCGCGACTACCTGGGCGACTGGCAGCTGGAGCGTGTGCTCGGCCGCTTCGAGGCCATGTTCCGCAGCGAGTGGCGGCTGGCGCGAGGCGAGCAGCCACTCGAAAGCGTGCTGATTGTCGACGAGGCGCCCCAGCAGCAGTACCTGTATCCGGAGTTCCTGCTGTTCCGCAACTGGCTCCGCGATCTGGGCATCGAATGCGAGATCGCCGCACCGGAACAACTTGTATTCGACGGCAACAGCCTGCGCTTCGACGGCCGGGCATTCGATCTCGTCTACAACCGCCTCACGGATTTCCCCCTGAGCGATCCTGAAAACCGCCCGGTGCGCGACACCTACCTGGCAGATGCCGCCGTGGTCACCCCGAACCCGCGCCACCACCTGCTGTACGCCAACAAGCGCAACCTGATTTTCCTCAGCGACGATCAATTGCTGGAGGATATGGGCGTTGACACGGAAACCCTCTCGGCGCTACGGAAATCAATACCGGAGGCAGTGGCACTCACTGCCGACAATGCCGAGGAGTTATGGGCGCGGCGCAAGCACTACTTTTTCAAACCCTACAGCGGCTACGGCAGCAAGGCCGCCTACCGCGGCGACAAGATAACCCGCGGCGTGTGGCAGCAACTGCTGGAGAAGGGCGACTACCTGGCCCAGGCCTATGTGCCGGCGGCGCAGCGCTACCTGGACGCGGAAGGAAAGCCGCTAAAATTCGACGTGCGCACCTATGTTTACGGCGGAGAGCAATTGCTCACTGCGCCCGCCTGTACCAGGGGCAGACCACCAATTTCCGCACCGCGGGCGGCGGCTTTGCGGCCGCGTTTGGTCCGGCGCGGAAACTTGACTGACCGATGGACGGACTTGGTCAGTTCAGTATTCGCAACTGAATGACCCGTCTTCCTCGAGAAAGTGCAATCCGGAGATACGCAGCTCCGGAATGGGATGCGGCCAGCTTTCAAAGGCTCCGCCCGCGGCGACAACAGGGCAGCTGCTGGTCTGGTGCAGATTGCCGGCGAAGTCGACCATGTCGATATGGTATTTCAGCGGCTGATCGAAGGGATTCTTAACAGAGAGCATCATCCCGAGACCACCCCCTGGCTGGGTAAATTCCAAAGTCAGGGTGCGCTCGGCATCGGCGACCTGATCGACTCGACGAATGCCTCCAATTTCACCATCGACCACAGCGACCTCAATGTAGAGCTTTTCCCCGGGAAGCACCGATATTGAACGCCCTTGCACCACAGGCCAGAACAAGGGCAGGGTTTCATTGATCTCCTCCCGCTCTGTACGCAGGCTCACCTGCACGTTGCGGCGGCATTCGCTGACCGCACAGAAATCCTGCAGTGTGATAGTGTCATCCGCCGGATTGGATTGCTCCTTGATATCAGCGGAGCCGCAGGCGGACAGCAAAAGACAGGTGGCCACCAAGGTCCTGGTATTTGAGCATTTCTTCATCAACTGAATCCTTATCCGCTTGTCCGTGCGGCAACTGGTATAAACTGGCAAACCAATGACTGCTATAGGGTTTTCTGCACTGTTTCTGCTTCGCGGTCTTCACTTCGCAAAGCTTCGATGTTGCGGCCCCGTCGCATAACCGACCAGGACCATCGCGACAACAACAAAAAGTATTCTCATGATTGCTCTACAGTATATGCGGATATGATTCGCAACAACGATTTTCTGTTTACTGAATGCGTCAGCTACTGAGCGCAGAGATACCGACAGAAAACAGGATATCCACCACCATTGCCACGACAAATACCACAGCTCCATAACCGCAGGCACTTTTCCAGCTGAACTCATACTGGAGGCGCAGCATCAGGGTGGGCACTATGAAATATAGGGAGACCAGCGGCAGCAGGAACTGCTGGGGTAGCCCGGCGAAGCCGAATCCCAGTGTAGCGAGGAACAGCAGCAGAGCCGGCGCAAGCACAAAAGTGATTGAAGTAAAGCCGTCAAGGCCGCGGTCCTTACCTCGCTCCAGGAAATTGAACAGGCCGTATATCACACCCCCGGCTATCAGTGCCTGTAACATATCCCCCCCAAACAGTTGTCTTTATCTTTGAACGACAGACCAAAATTTGGCCAAACAGGCTTTACATACTCAGTTTATATAGAATTAATCCGGTCTGAGGAAGCAAATTCTATCAAAGCGCATAGACTGAATGAGGAATGGAGCAAATGGCCAACGCGGGCGGGAGTTCGATCAATGAACAGGCACTGATACCCGCACCCCGGTAGTTCGGGTGGCTGGAATATCGGCCTGTTACGGCGGAGGTTGCCGACTCGAATCGCGTCCGGTCCAAATAAGAACGAAAGCCCGCATTAAGCGGGCTCAGTCAGCCGGCAAAGTCCGGCAGCCAGAACTGAAGGAGCCAACTACTCCTCACCAAAAACTTGCCCGATCAGCACACTCCCCCGCGCAACGGGATCCTTGCGGATCAACGCTTCCTCTTCGCCAATACGACTGAACAGTGTCGCCATGCTGCTGTCGATCACATGCCGCTCCAGATCCATGCTGGGCTTGTTGGCGATCGGCAATTGATCGTAGACCGCCAGCATACTCTTGTACTGGTCATAGAAGCCGGTCTTGCGCAGGTTCGCCTCCACAATCGGCTGGTAGCGCTGGCGCAGTGCGCCTTCGGTCTGCCCCCGGAAGTAGTCGGTTGCGGCGGTATCACCGCCGCGGATAATGCCCAGGGCATCAGTGACCGTCATGCCGGTAATCGCCTGTTTGAACACCGGCGCCGCCTCGGCCACCGCCTGTTCCGCGCCGCGATTCATCGCGATTTCCAGCTTGTCCACATAGCTGCCGAAACCGAACTGGCGCAGGCTGTCGACCACCGGCCGGGCCGCTGCCGGGAGCCGCAGGTGAAACGCGCCCGCCTGCGACAGCCCGGTGCTGGCGCGGTCTGTGCTGGTGTACAGGACATCCTTGATGCCCCTGGCGAGCCGGGAATCAGTATCGTAGCCGGCATTTTTGGCCACCTGGTTGCCCACATCGATCCAGGGCGAAACAGCCTCCATATTCTGGCAGCCCGCCAGCGCCAACACCCCTGCCAGTATCCAACATTGTTTCATGGAAGATCTCCCAGGTTTCAGATGCGCCAATATTACCGCACCTTTTGCAGTCAGACAGTGACAAACTTCCCGCTCAAGGGGCACGATCCGAGTTGACCGAGTCAATTTTTTCATTAAGATACGCAGCCCCTGACATGGGTGGTTAGCTCAGTTGGGAGAGCGGCGGCCTTACAAGCCGTAGGTCACAGGTTCGACCCCTGTACCACCCACCACTCCCCGAGAGGGGGTGCACCTACCGCGGACCGGTAGTTCAGTTGGTTAGAATGCCGGCCTGTCACGCCGGAGGTCGCGGGTTCGAGTCCCGTCCGGTCCGCCATATACGAGAAAGCCCCACTCACAAGAGTGGGGCTTTTTATATAACGAGAACTCTGCTCGATAAAATCGTCAGAAACTCTTTATATTTAACCATTTTTACAATCAACAGCTCTTATCATTTTACTCACCTCACTAATAATCGACTATTTTAATTCCACATTTTTTATTCAAGATTTTCTTGAAATTTTCTTCACTGGTCAGGCTTAATAAAGCTCCATTAGATATCATATCTAAAAACCATGTAGAGTTCGTCGCGACAAAAATATCCTTCCAATCATTTGGGTTGAATTTTTCCAAAGAAACTTCCCCCCCCATGAGGCCGTGACCTCTCCCCTCCTTCATTAAGATTTTTCTCTGATTGAATGAATAGGCAATCAGTTTGGGCCATTCACTGCTATGGGGTTGAGATGGATCACTTTTGTCAACATTTGCCATTAGATAATATTTCTCAGTCACCACTGTTCTTTCTTCCAAATATTGCTTCCACGTTGAGCCAATCACCCCCAGAAGCAGAATAGATCATCGATCATCTCTTTCTCATCTTCACTAAATGGGAAGTAATCTGAAAAATCCTTTCTGTATTTCATCAATCGTCCGTGTATATATCTAAATCCGATTCTATTGGCGGCCCTGCACTCGCTTAAGTGATATAAAATCTCATCAAGTGTGTTTTTATCTCTAATGTGTTCTTTAAAAAAACTTCTAAATCGTCGAGTGCTGTACTGCATGGATAATCAACTCTGCTGCCGGCTTTTCTCGGCGCTCTGGGTGTCCTTTTCACTTTTTCGAAGAGCTCAAAAAAACCTAAGATTTAGGATGCTGAAAGTTTTTAATGTTCCTGTCAGCGTATGCACTTATTTTTTCTCTAACTTTAGCCGCCATGGAAGCAGCGCCGCCTTTATTGAGCTCTTCTATTTCTTCTTTTTTTAGCTGCAATGTTATTTCATACATAGCACTGGTCCCACACAATACAGACATTATTATTTTATCTCCATCCTGATATAGTGTGTAATTCCATGGCTCTTCAGAAATCTTCTTTAGCATCATTAAATACCACTTTCTGTATACATATTTTTCGGAATCTTATCGACAATTGCTTCTGAATAGCCCGTAGGAAGATGACCTCCTGCCAGCCATTCTTCATTGGCCCCAAATTCATTTCCGCTGGGCATTCGGAGATTTAGTGACCTTGGATCGGAAATATCAATACGCTTTAAAGTTCGGCCTTCCCAGGCTCCTTTGGGAATCCCAAGCTCCCTTTCTATATATGAAACATCACCACCAGCCCTTCTGAGCAAATCATTCATTTCCTCAGCACTCATTACAAATTGAGTATTATCAGGGCAACCCAATACATCACGTCCAAATCTGTCAAGAATATCTTCTGGTACAAGATAAGAAGCACCAGATTCAAATTTTTGAAGATGGGCTTCAATGTACGAAGTGGGCAAGTACGTAGATGGATTCGGCCTGCTCCCTTTGGCCGAATTCTGAGCAGCCGTCACTTTTTTGTAACTGTCAGCAGCTTCAGTACTACTTGCAAAATGGCCCTTGGTACGTTTTTGGAAGGTGTTCCAAGAGTTCTCTTTACATGTTAAGCCGTATGGATCTACCCAACCAATAGGGTTAGGAGCATACCGATAGGAGTTAACTCCACCCAATAGCCCAACAAGGTCTTGGCTTATAAATGCTCCAATCTTCGGATCATAATACCGAAACCGATTGTAATGCAGCCCGGTCTCCTCATCGAAGTACTGCCCCTGAAACCGAATCGGCTGTTCGACAGCATCGCAATGCGCAAGCGCCACATTGCCATAGGTCCGGTAGCTGACACTCCAGACCACCTCACCATTGCCGTCCGTCAATGCATCCGGCGTACCCAGGTGATCCAGGTGGTAGTGATAGACCTTCCCCTCTTCGCTTAAGGCGACGGGCTTGAAGCTGCCCGGCTCGAAGTAGTAGGTACGCGACTTCAGGTCCTGCCCCGTTTGGGTATCGCGAGCCGTCTCCCGCAGCAGTACATCGCCGTCCCAGAGGAAGTCGATGCGCCTGCCGGAATCCCGCTTGCGTATGCGCCGGCCCAAGGGGTCGTACTGATAGAGCGTCTCCCGCTGGAGCCGCTCTTCCCCGCCCTGCTCCACCTTCAGCTGCTCGACGCGCACCAGCTGTTGGCGGCTGTTGTAGTGGTAGCGGGTCTGCAGCTTCTGGTCCTTGCCCCTGAGGGCGGCGATGCGGTTGCCGTGGACGTCGTAGCGGTAGTGGGTGTCGCCGCGGAAGGCGAGGCGGTTGCCGCTGACCTCTGTCGCGCCGGCCTGTTGCTGGGCCTCTTCCGCGGAGCCGGCGGCGGCGAGGATATTGTGGGCCGGGTCGTGGACGAAGTGTTCGGGGTTGGGGCCCTCCACCTGGGTGAGGCGGTCGAGGGCGTCGTAGTGGTATTTGCGGGTGCCGCGCAGGCTGTCCTCTATCTGTGCCAGCTGGCCGGCGGCGTTGTACTGATAGCCGCGTTCGTGCAGCAGCGCCCGCGGCGTATTTTCGGGCACGGGATCTTCGACCGGGCCGGCGGCCTTGCCCAGGCGCATTTTCTGCAGGCGGCCCTGGGGATCGTAGTCGCGCTCGCCGACCAGGCCGTTGCCGTGCTGGCGGTGGATCTCGCGGCCCAGCTCATCGCGCGCAATTGAGGTGAGCAATTGCTCCGCGTCGGCACCGGCGGGGCGGCGGTGCAGGCTTTCGAACTGGCCGGCGGGGTTGAATGCGAACTTCAGCACTTCGCCATCGGGCAACGTGGTGGCGGTGCGGTGGCCGGCGGCGTCGTAGCTGTGGCTTATTTTGGCCTGGTCCTGCCAGTCGGCGGTGACGCGGCCGCAGGCGTCGTACTCCCAGCGCAGTTTGCGGTGGGCGTTTTCCGCCTCGACCATCTGGCCGGCGCGGTTGTAACGGAAACTGGTGGCGCCGTCCGGCGTGACTTCCTGCAGCAGCCGCCCGAAAGCATCGCGTTCGAAGACGGTGTCTATGCCCTTACCGCTGTCCGGATCGGTGACGGCGCGGCTGCTGACCAGGTGGCCGGCGCGGTTGTAGGCGTAGCGGGTGACGCGGCCGTCGAAGCCCACTTCCTCGACCAGGCGCTCGGCCCGGTCGTATTTGAGGGTGTAGCGCTCACCCTTCTCGTTGGTGAGGCCGACCAGGTTGCGCTCGCCGTCGTAGCGATACTCGAGGCGGCTGCCGTCGGGGTTGGTGCGCGCCCTGACCTGGCTGAGGCCGTCGTATTCGTAGCGGGTGCTGCGGCCCTCGGCGTCGATGATTTCCGTTACCAGGCCCTGGGGGTTGTAGCGGTACTGGGTGCGGGTGCCGTCCGGGGCGGTGACTGCGCTGATGCGGTCCTGGGCGTCGTAATCGTAGCGGGTGCTTTGGCTGGGGCCGTGCTGGACCTCCACCAGGCGCTGGGCGCCGTCGTAGCGGTAGTGCCGGGCGCGGCCCATGGGGTCGTGCACCGCCGTGAGTTTGCCCTGTGGGTTCCACAGGTAGCGGGTGGCGTTGCCGAGGGGATCGGTAACGCTGCCCACCAGGCCGATGGGGTTGTAGCTGTATTTTGTCGCGTGGCCGAGGGGATCGATGCTTTCGGTGATCTGGCCGCTTTTGTTGTAGCGGCGTTGCCAGGAGTAGCCGGCGGGGTTGGTGATTTTCTCCGGCAGGCCCTCGGCGTTGTATTCGATGCGGTGCTCGCCGCCCGCCGCATCGATCTTTTTGATCAGGCGGCCGTGGCTGTCGTACTCGTAGCACTCCTCGCGCTCCACACCTTCGTCGCCGGGCAGCTGGACCCTGGTCAGCTGTCCCAGCTGGTTGTAGCTGTAGAGGGTTTCACCCCCTTCCGGGTCGCGGTGGTAGATGGGCAGGGCGCGTTCGTTGAAGCGGTAGCGCTCCACACCTCCGCGGGTGTCGGTGACGGTGACGCCCCTGCCGTCGTCGTCCCAGTCGAACTGGTAGCTGTAGGTGGCCTGGCCGTCGATGGGGTCGCCCCACTGGCGCAGGCAGCGGGCTCCGGGACCCTCGGCGTCCCACTCGAAGTGGAAGCTGTAGCCGCTCTTCAGGGTCCGCTGTTTGATGACGTGTTTGTGGTATTGGTAGCGCTCGCTGTGACCGTCGGCATCAGAGGCTTCGATCAGGTCGCCTTCGTCGCTGTATTGGTAGCTGGCCAGGGTTGCGATGCGGCCGTCGCGGGTCTCCTTTTTCAGTTCGCCGATGCGATCGCCGGCGGGACTGATATGCAGCGCCTCGCCGAGGCTGCTCTCGACGCAGATCAGGCGCCCGTCGATATAGTGGAAGAGATAACCGTTGCCATAGCCATCGCGGATTTCCGCCAGGTCCAGGTATTCGGAGAAGGGGTCGGCGGCCTTGAAGTGTTTCTGCACGCCATTGGGCGCGCCGTAGGGCGCAATCACCCAGTGCTCGTCGGTGATACGGGTTAGGCTGAGCCGCTCCACCACATTGTGGCTGCGGCCGCTGGCGCCGGGCACCGGCAGCGCTATGACGCGGCCCTCGGCGTCGTGGAAGTGCAGCGGCCTGCCCTTGCCGCGGTACTCCAGGCGCTCGCAGAGGGTGTGGGTCCAGCCGCAACCCAGGCCGAAATCCTTCGGGTTGCTGCTGCGATAGGTGCGCGCCACGGTTAATGGCAGCGGGCCGTCCAGCACCGCGTCCACCAGGGTCAGGCGCTCCTCGCCGGTCTTCAGGTTGATGGGCTCGCCGCCCTCCAGGGCATTGGCGTTGCTCTGGCTGGTTTCGCCATTCTGGTTGCTGCCGGTCTCGCTGTTGGTCTTGTCCGCCTCGGTGGGGCCGGTTGATTCGGCCGGGCCCTGCGAATCGCTGTCTGCGCCGGCGCTGTCGGTGCTGACGGAATCCGACTTTCGCGCCGGCGCGCTGGTCGCCGCCTGCTGGGGGGCGGGCGCATCGACGGATTCCAGGTCGGCAAACTTTGCGCCCTGGGCCTGGGCGCCGCGGGTCCTGGCCAGGGCCAGGCGCTGCTTCTGGCCCTTGGCGAACTCGATCATCAGCTCGCCGACCGCCTTGAAGCGGCTGAGCAGGCGGGTGTTCTTGGCCATATTGGCCACGGCGCCGACGCCGCCGGTGAAGGCCGCCAGCACTATGGTGAGGATGATTTCAAATACTCCGCCGCCGGCCAGCTCGGTGAGTTCCAGGCTGTGCTGGGCCTTGACATAGTCCCTGGCGAACTGGGTGACGGCACCGCGCAGGGCGGGTTCGTCGTAGATCAGCTGGGCGATCTCGAAGGCCTGCTCCAGCTGCTCCGCAGAAATCTTTGCGGGGTCGAAGCCCAGCACATCGACGACCTCCCTGTGCACCCGGGACAGGTGCTCGCGGGCGGACTGCTCCAGGGGCTTGTCGTGGAGGGCGTAGTCGACGGCGGCGGAGGCCGCCGCACTGGCCTGGCGCAGAGGGTTGATCAGCACCGCCACCTCGAGCACATCCTTGGTCCACACCGCCAGGTCCCAGGCGGCACTGCCGAGGCCGGCGGCGCCGCGCTCAATATAGGCACCCACCTTTTCCAGCGCGTTGCGCTGTTCGTGCTCTTTCTGGATACGCGCCGCCTCGGCCCGCTCTTCGGCGATGATCTGCTGTAGGCCCATGCGGATTTTCGGCAGCAGCAGGGACTGGCGCTCCGCCAGGTCGTCTTCGCCCAGCGGGTTTTCCTCGATAATCAGGCGATTGTCGAGCAGGGCCAGGTAGATCTTCTTCTGACGCTCACTCAGGTGGCCCGGTGCGCCGGTGTGGGGATCGAGCAGGGTGCGGCTTTCGAATTCGCGGCGACTGCCGGGCGCGAAGGGATCGGGAAGCGGGGTCTCGAAGGCGAGAAACTGATCGTATATCTGCTCCAGAACTTCGTCGTCGAAACTTTCGAGCAAGTGGAGGGCGTTGACGTTTTGGGGAATTCCCGCCTGGTACGCCCATCCCATTCTGACCCGATAGCGAGCGCCGCGACGATTCTCAACATTCAATTGCATCGACAATCCCTTAACCTGTTCCGCACATCTTCCGTGAAGGACAAAATTCTAAAGCAAGTGGAAATTGCAGCAAAGGTAAGCGCTGTGATCCATTGCGAAAAAAACGGAAATTAAAAGCCGGACAGACACGGAAATCCTTGTGCAGAAAAACCCGGCAGTTTTCGATTTTTTTTGATTTATTTGCCTGAAGAGTTGCCGCCCGGGTTTCCGGGATTTTTCCGGCGGAGCCACTACCGAACGGTTTTTTCAGGCAACGACTAATTCGGCGGCAGCCCGGCGCCGGGAGGGAGAGTAACAGGCGCTGTCTATTCGGCGGGCGCGCAGATTTCAAAACCTTCCGCGACCAGCTGCTCCCGCAGGGCCGGCCACCGGTCCTGGGGCAGATGGATCTGCACGGTGACCTTGTCGCGGTAGACGGCGTTGACGCAGCTGCCACCGTGCTGGCCGGTGAGAAAGCGCAGGCGGGACTCCCCGGCGAAGTCGCAGGCAACACTCACCTGCATCACCGGGACAAAGGGTTTCAGCTCGACGGATTGCAGCGCCGCGCCGACGGCGCCGCGGTAGGCGCGCATCAGGCCGCCGACACCCAGCTTGGTGCCGCCGAAATAGCGCGTGACTATGGCGCCGACATTGCCGACTTCCTGCTTCAGCAGCAGTTCCAGCATCGGCCGGCCGGCGCTGCCGCCGGGTTCGCCATCGTCGTCGGACTGCATCACTTCCGGGTTGGCGGGGTTGCCGATCACCAGGGCGGTGCAGTGATGGGTGGCGTCCGGGTAGCGGGCACGCACCGCGTCCAGCTGCCGCTGGAAGGCCGCCTTGTCCTCGACCGGCCCCAGCCAGCAGATAAAGCGACTCTTCTTTTCCTCGGTCTCAGCGACAACGGGCGAGCAGGGAATCTGGTAGCTCACCGGCGAACTCGTCCCAGGATTGCTTTTGCAGTTTTTCGTACAGGGGTTGCAACTTGGTCTGCCAAACGCGGTCGTCCAGTACGCTCATATGCTTGCAGCGGATCACGCCCTCGGCGTCCACCAGGAAGGTCTCCGGCGCGCCGGTGGCACCCAGGTCCAGGTAGAGGCGCCCTTCCCTGTCGGCGACGCTGAACAGGTAGGGGTCGTGCATGGTGTCGAGCCACTTCTTCACATCCGCCGGATCGTCGCGCAGGTTGACGCCGACGATGGGCACGCCCTCCTCCGCCAGCTTGTTCAGGTAGGGGTGCTCGGCGCGACAGGGCGGACACCAGGTGGCCCAGACGTTGAGCAGGTAGGGCTGGGAAGGCAGGTCGCCCCGCTCCATCATCTGCTGCTCGTCGAGTACTTTGGGCAGGGAGAATTCCGGCACCGGTTTGCCCAGCAGTACCGACGGCAGCTTCTGGGGATTCAGGAAAAGGCCGCGCCAGAACAGCAGCGCCAGCGCGGCGAAAATAATCAGCGGCAGAAACAGCTTTAACCTTGCCATAGTCCGGTTGTTTTTCCTTTTATGCGGCGGCCGGGGCCTATACAGCCGCCAAGGCGCCGTCGACTTCCGCCGCGCGCGCGGCCTTCACCTTGCGGTAGCGTTTGTCCGCCACGGCGATGCCGCCGCCGATGGCCATCAGCAGTGCACCCAGCCAGATCCACACCACGAAGGCCTTGTACTGCAGTCGCACCGCCCAGTCGCCGTTGGGGTTGTTCTCGTCCAGCGGCTCGCCGAGGGCGACGTAGATATCCCGGAACAGGCCCGAGTCTATGGCCGCCTCGGTCATGGTGTTGCCGCCGGAGAAATAGTTGCGCTTCTGCGGGTGCAGTTCCGCCACTGCGCGGCCGTTTTTGCTCACGTAGAGGACGCCCTCGGAGGCGCGGTAGTTGGGTCCGCGGACCGAACGCACGCCGTCGAAGCGGAAATCGTAGCCGGCCACGCTGTGGCTGTCGCCGGCACCCATGCGCAAGTCCTTCTCGACGCTGTACACCGTCGTCAGTGCGACACCGAGGACGGCCACCGCAAGGCCGATATGGGCCAGGTGCATGCCGTAGTAGCTGGCGCGCTGGCGCCGCAAGCCGGCGATAAGGGTTTCCGCGTTGCGGGTCCTGGCGAATATATCGGCCAGGCTGGCCGCGGTGACCCAGGCGCCGATGAAAATACCCAGCGCCGCGCCCCAGTGGAATTCACTGAACGCAAACGGCAGGGCCAGGGCGGCGACAACGGCCACGGCAAGCGGCAGTTGCCAGGCGCCGAGCAGCCTGTCCCAGCGGCTGTCCTTCCAGTTCGCGTGGATGCCGAGGCCTAGCAGCAGGCACAGCAACGCCATCAGGGGTACGAAGAAGAGGTTGAAGAACGGCGGGCCCACGCTGATCTTGCCCCAGCCCAGCGCATCGGCCAGCAGCGGGTAGAGGGTGCCGGTCAGCACCATGCCCATGACCAGCACCAGCAGGATATTGTTACCGAGCAGGAAGGTTTCCCGCGCGCGGAACGAAAACACGCTGCTGGCGCTGACCGCTGGCGCGCGCAGCGCGAACAGCAGCAGGGACAGGCCCACCACCACTGCCAGGAAGGCCAGAATAAAGCCGCCGCGCAGCGGATCGGTGGCGAAGGCGTGCACTGAGGTGAGCACGCCGGAGCGCACCAGGAAGGTACCCAGCAGGCTCAAGGAGAAGGCGAAGATCGCCAGCAGAATGGTCCAGCTCTTGAACAGGCCACGCTTCTCGGTGACGGCCAGCGAGTGCATCAGCGCCGTGCCCACCAGCCAGGGCATGAAGGAGGCGTTTTCCACCGGATCCCAGAACCACCAGCCGCCCCAGCCCAGTTCGTAGTAGGCCCACCAGCTGCCGAGCGCGATACCCAGGGTCAGGAAGGACCAGGCCACCGCGGTCCAGGGCCTTGCCCAGCGGGCCCAGGCGGCGTCCAGCTGGCCGCCGAGCAGCGCGGCGATTGCGAATGCAAAAGCCACCGAGAAACCCACATAGCCCATATACAGCAGCGGCGGGTGGATGATCATACCCGGATCCTGCAGCAGCGGATTCAGGTCGGTGCCCTCCAGCGGCGGGAAAGGCAGGGTGCGATCAAAGGGGTTGGAGGTGAGCAGGATAAACAGGAAGAAGCCCACCAGCACCAGGCCCAGCGCCGACAGCACCCGTGCCACCAGCTCCGCCGGCAGCTGGCGGCTGAACAGCGCCACCGCCGCGGCCCAGCCGGCCTGGATCAGCAGCCACAGCAGTATCGAGCCCTCGTGGCCGCCCCATACGGCGGTGATCTTGTAGTGCAGCGGCAGTATGCTGTTGGAGTTCTGCGCCACATAGTTGACGGTAAAGTCGCTCTGCACAAAGGCAATCGTCAGGCAGATAAAGGCCAACGCGGTAAAGGCCAGCACCCCCAGCGCCAGGGGTCTTCCCGCCCCCATCCACAGCGGCCGCGCGGTGAAGCTGCCGGCCACAGGCACTGCGGCCAGCGCCAGGGACAGCAGCAGGCCGGCGATCAGGGCGAAGTGGCCCAGCTCCGGAATCATATCTTATCCCCGTTCCGGGCCCCGCCCGCGCAGCTGGCATCGGCGGCCATGGACTCGGCCACTTCCGGCGGCGTGTAGTTTTCATCGTGCTTGGCCAGTACCTGGTCCGCGCGCAGGGTGCCGTCCTGCAGCAGGCGGCCGGTCACCACCGCGGCCTCGCCCTCGGCGAAGAGGTCCGGCAGTATCTTGTCGAATACCACCTGCAGGTCCGCCTCGCCGTCGGTGATCGCAAAGCGCACGTCCAGGCTGTCCGGTGCGCGCTGCACACTGCCCGGCACCACACAGCCGCCGGCGCGGATGCGCCTCTCGAAGGGCACCTCGCCGGCGGCGAAGGCGCTGGGTGCGTAGAAATAATCCATATTGTTGCGCATCGCGTAGGTCACGAAGCCCACCGCGGCGCTGGAGAGGGCGACCAGGACTATGACCAGGATCAGGCGCTGTTTGCGTGCTGGGTGCATTGTTTTCGCTGTGCTCCGGAAATTGCAATCTGTGTGTCCCCTCTCCCCTCGGGGAGAGGGTTAGGGAGAGGGGGAGGCCGCCGAAGCCCCCCCCCCTCCAACCCCTCCCCCGCAAGCGGGAGAGGGGGGTCAATTCGTGCCCTCGCCCGCAAACGGGAGAGGGAGAAAAGCCGCGATTACGCCGGCTCAGTGACGACCTTGTTTTGCTGCACCTGCCGGCGGCGCTGCTGGATGCGCTGCTGGCGCAGCAGCTCGCGCTGCAACTGTCGGCGGCGCAGGGACGGATAGACGGCCAGCGCGACCAGCGCCGCAAAGGTCACGCCGTAGGCGATCCATACATAGGGGCCGTGGCCGTCCATCGCCAGGAAATCGGCAAAACCGACAAACTGGAATTCCATCTTATTTGCCCTCCGCCAATTCTTCCCGCACCCACTGGGTGCGCCACTCCCGCTGCAACACCAGCGCGCGGGTGTGCGCTATCAGGGTCCAGGCGTAGAGGCAGTAAAAGCCGACGATCATCGTCAGCAGCGGGTAGAACATGCTCGGATCAATACTGCTGGATTCGGTCAGCTTGATAGTGGCCGGCTGGTGCAGGGTAAACCACCAGTCCACCGACTTGTAGATGATCGGGATATTCACCGTGCCCACCAGGGCCAGCAGTGCACACGCCTTGTCCGCCACGGGCTCGCGGCTGAAGGCGCGGCCCAGCGCGATAACACCGATATAAAGGAACAGCAGTATCAGCATCGAGGTGATGCGCGCATCCCAGACCCAGTAGGTGCCCCAGGTGGGCTTGCCCCAGACGGCGCCGGTAAACAGGGCCACGAAGGTGAGCACGGCGCCGATGGGCGCCGCCGCGCGCATCACCGCGAAGGAGAGCTTCATCTTCCAGATCAGGCCGATGGCACCGCTGATCGCCATGATGTAGTAGCCGGCCAGGGCCAGGAAGGCGGCGGGCACATGGATATAGATGATGCGGTAGCTGTTGCCCTGTTTGGCGTCCTCGGGCGCGAAGCCGAGGCCCCAGACACTGCCGACGGTCAGCAGCAGTACACTCGCCAGCGCCAGCCACGGCAGCCAGGCACCGGTCTTCTGATAGAACCAGCGCGGCGAACCCAAGCGGTGAAACCATTGCCAGGCCAAGGAAACCTCCGTCAAGAATCTGTGCTGATGCGGATGGCGCCCGCGGCGGCGAGCGGCGCCAGGGCCGCGGCGGCGGCCAGCAGCGCGGCCAGGATCGCCAGTTGCGCGCCGTAGGCGTAGCCGTCGATGGCCGCCTGCACCGCGCCGGTGCCGAAGATTAACACGGGCACATAGAGCGGCATAACGATCAGCGCCAGCAGCAGGCCCGGGCGGCGCAGCGCCACCGTCAGCGCGGCGCCCACAGCGCCGATCAGGCTCAGGCTGGCGCTGCCCAGCAGCAGCGAGACAAACAGGCCCGGGTAGCCGGCCGCGGGCAGGTTCAGCATCAATCCCAGCAGCGGCGACAGCAGCGCCAGCGGCAGGCCGGTGACCAGCCAGTGCACCGCCGACTTGGCCAGCACCGCGAAATAGAGCGGCTGCGGGGACAGGGTCATCTGCTCCAGGGTGCCGTCCTCGAAGTCACTGCGGAACAGGCTCTCCTGGGACAGCAGGGTCGCCAGCAGGGCCATCACCCAGATGATGCCCGGCGCCATCCTGGCCAGCAGTTGCGGCTCCGGCCCCACTCCCAGCGGCAGCAGCGCCAGCACCGTGACGAAGAACAGCAGCGGGTTGGCGATATCGGCGCGCCGGCGCAGGACCAGCAGCAGCTCCGCCTTCAGCAGGGCGCCGAAACCGGGGGCACTGCGGCCGCTAACCAACCGGGCATCAAGCGAAGGCATCCTCGCCTCCCGCAAATTCTTCCACGACGACATAGTCGGCCAGATTGATACGCTGCAGCTGTGCCAGGGCCACCGGCTGGTGAGAGGTGAGCAGGATGCTGCCGCCGCGGCTCAGGTGACAGGCCATCTGTCCCTGCAGGCAGGACACCCCGGCCACATCCAGTGCCGCCAGCGGCTCGTCCAGCACCCACAGGGCCGGTGCGTCGGGCAGGAACAGGCGCGCCAGGGCGACGCGGCGGTTCTGGCCGGCGGAGAGCTGGTGGCAGAGGGTGTCCTCGAAACCGTAGAGATCCAGCTGTTCCAGGGCGCTGTGTGCGGCATCGCGGTCGGCGCCGTACCAGGCCAGGTTCTCCAGCGGCGTCAGGCCGCCCCGCACGCCGGCCCGGTGACCGATATACAACAGGGATTCGCGCAGTTGCGGCAGGGCACCGGGCAGCGGCTCGCCGTTCCACAGTATCCGCCCGGCGAAGTCGGAGGCGCTGCCGATCAGGGTGCGCAGCAGGGTGGTCTTGCCGGCGCCGTTGCCTCCCTCTATCTGCAGGGCACCGCCCGCGGCCAACTCGAAGCCGAGGCCGGCGAACAGGCGGCGGCCGTCCCTTTCGCAGGACAGGTCGCACACTTGCAGCAGGTTGGGCGAGTTGGAGGGCATAGGCCGTCAGTGTCGGTCTTTGATGAAAATCTGAGCGGCATTATACCGGCTATGGCGGCAAATGCATTGGATTCAGTGTCCGGCCGCCCTCTCCGGGGAATTGTTGGCAGCGGAATATCCCTTTGCTATGTTGGCGGAATCGACACGCGAGGGACTGCGGTATCGGCGATGTACAACCGGCGGCTGGCCACCTCGCGCGATGCAACTCCAACGCAATAAGGACGCATAACAATGACAACCATCGCCGCCGAGACCAGCAGCTGGCTGCAGCCCTCCTCCCTGACCAACCAGGATACCCTGGTCAGGTCCGAGCCATTCCCCTTTTTTATCGCCAAAGAGGTATTGTCCCGGGACCTGATGCCGTCACTGCTGGAGGATTTTCCGCGGCTCAAGGGCGCCGGCTACCTGCCCCATGAGAAGGAGCAGTGCGGCGACGCCATCAACACCCTGATCGAGTCCCTGGTGGAACCCGGTTTCGCCGACACCATCGGCGACAACCTGGGTATCGAGCGACTGTCCCAGTACCCAACCTATGTCTCCATCAGCCGCTCCCTGAAGAAGCGCCACGGCAATATCCACACCGACGGCAAGTCCAAGGTGGCCACGGCGCTGCTGTACCTGAACCCGGAGTGGACCCTGGACGGCAACGGCTGCCTGCGCTTCCTGAACCGGATCGACGACTACGAGGACATGGTGGTACCGGAGATCAAACCCGCTTACGGCACCCTGGTGGCCTTCAAGCGCGCAGAGAACTCCTTTCACGGCCACCTGCCCTTCGAGGGCCAGCGCCTGGTGATCCAGGTCGCCTGGCTGGTGAGCGAGGCGGACAAGGCGCGCAAGGCCAGGGACGGGCGGTTTTCCTACCGGCTGAAGCGGCTGCAGGGGTGGCTGGGCAGGAAATTCGGCCGCACAGGCGAGGACGCGGCACAGCAGGTGTGACCCGGGTTGCCGTAAGGTGTTCCGGGTTGTAGGAGCCTGCTTGCAGGCGAACTCGAACTATATAGGAACTCCGTAGCAATTCGCCTGCAGGCAGGCTCCTACAAGAGTGGCCTACTCAACAGTATTGCGGCTAGGCCGGCGCGCGGTGGTTTCGACGCGCCGGCTGCCCCCAGTTCAGTACCGCGCGCACGCGGCTGCTGCCGGGCTGGGTCTGGACCTTGCGGCAGATGGCCCGCAGCAGCGGCAAGCCGCGGCCGGAATAGGCGTTGCCGCTGCCGATCCGCGCCGGCAGGCCGGGGCCGCTGTCCTCCACCACCACCTCCAGCAGGCCGCGGCCTCCGCGATCGCGGCAGCGCAGCGCTATGCGGATCCAACCCTCACACAGCGCACTGCGGCCGCGGTGCAGCTGGCGGTAGTACTCGGCAAATCCCCGGTCCGTCTCCTTGAGCCCGCTGTCCAGCTGCAGCAGGCCGTGCTCCAGCGCATTGCGGAACAGTTCCCCCAGCACAATGGTCAGCGGATCCCGGAAGCTGCCCGCCCCGGGCACCTGCGCCAGAACGCTGTGCAGCAGCGGCAGAGGGTCCGCATCGCGCAGCTCCTCCGGCCCCAGGGTGAAGTTGATCGACCAGTCGCCGATGCGCACCGGTTTCCGGTCCGGCTCACCGTCCAGTTCCCAGGCCACGCCGCGCCAGGGGGCGGCGTTGTCCAGCGCCACCTCCACCAGCGACAGGTCGTCGTGCTGGTGGGCGCTGAAATGACCCACCGCGGCCAGGATATGCTCGAAGTGCTCGCCCTCCGGCACTTCCGCGGACAGGGCCTGCAGCAGGCGCTGCTCGCCGAAGAGTTCGCCGCGCGGGTTGCGCGCCTCGTGGATGCCGTCGCTGCACAGGTAGAGGCGGTCCCCCTGCTCCACCGGGATATGCACTATGGCGTCTTCCACGGCGGCCTGGTCCAGCACCCCCAGGGGCAGGTGGCGGGATTCCAGCAGGCGCAGGTTGCCATTGCGGCGGCGCAGGCAGGCAGAGGGCATGCCACCGTTGAACAGGCGGATATGCTCCTTGTGCGGATCCAGTTCCAGCATGGCTGCGCAGCAGAACATGTCGGGGGGCAGCACGCTGTGCAGCTTGGCATTCAGCTCGCGCAGTATGTGGCTGAGGGAGAAACCCTTGGCCACCATTGAGTAGAAGATGGAGGTCAGCGGTACCGCGCCCACGGCGGCGGCGAGGCCGTGGCCGGTAAAGTCCCCCAGCAGCAGCATCAGCTTGCCGCCGGGCCCGTAGGCGGCCGCCAGCACATCGCCGTTCAGGACCGCCCGCGGCGACAGGTGGTAGCGGATGGCTTCGGTCTGGTCGAGGCAGCTCTCATGCCCCATCCGGTGGAATATCTCCCGCGCCCCGGCCTGCTCCTGCAGCAGGTCCGCGTGGTGCCGGCGGATCCTGTCGCGCTGGGCCAGCAGGCTGCGGTTGAAGTCGCTGAAGCGCTGCAATGCGGCCAGCTTCAGCTGCACCAGGTTCGGGTTGTAGGGTTTCAGCAGGATATCGTCGCAGCCGCTCTGCAGGCTGGCGGAGGTGATGGACTCCCGCTCGCACATCACGAACAGTATCGGCACCGGTTCCAGGCCGGCCCGGGATCGCAGCTGCTGCAGGTCATCGGCACTGGCCGCGGGCGCGGCCAGGGGACCGAAAATTACCAGGTCCGGGCGCAGCATCCCGTAGTTCTCCAGGGCCGCGGCGGTATCTTCAACCAGACTCACCTGCAGGGAGAGCCCCTGCCCGCTTTCGGCGCAGCCGTCCAGCAGCTGCTGCAGGAGCGCGGACTCCCCGCTATCGCCCTCCACCACCAGTACCCGGAATAGGCCCGCCACTTTCAAAACCGGGTTCAGCGTATCGTGAATATCTTGTCGAAATTGGAAACGGCGAGAATCCTGCCCACGTGCTCGTTGGCGTTCATCAGTTCCACCTGGCACTGCGCCGGGCCACCCTCTTCGTCCAGGCAGTGGTCGCGCAACAGCAGCAGCATGCCCAGGGCGGCGCTGTCGAGATGCTGGGTTTCGGAGAGGTCGATGCAAAAGCGTTTCGGGGAGGGAGAGAGGTTCTGATAGGCCCGCTGGAAGTCGCGGTGCATATTGAAGTCGAAGCTTCCGGTCACGCGAATGACCAGTGCGTTACCATTTTCCGACAGCTCGGTGGAGACCCGGGCTGGAGTTTGTTCCGATACCACCATTGCGAATTTCCCTTTCCGTTTTCTCAACAACTAAATAGATCATCCCGATCCAGATAATTGCCGCCCGGGAAAAAAGTCGCATGAATCAATCAAAAAACTTGATGTGTCCGGCCCCGAAACCGACCGGACGCAAACTGCATTCAACCGCAGATGAAAATGCGAATTTTTCTCGGGCAACTTTTTATCGAACAACTACAGACCCGAGCGGCTGCAGATCCATGCACCGCAGAGCCCAACCTGTCCGCCGGATTGCCGCGGCAGGCGGAAGCGCAAACAGACTGGCCCTCAAGTGATCACAAAAGCAATCACAAACCCGCATAGGCTCCATTAAACAGGACGAACCGTAAATGGATTGCCTCAACGGGTAAAGGTCGCGTGATCGCACCTCACTTGCGATTCAGAACGCAGAAAGGCGCCATTGCTGGCGCCTTTCTGATGCGGTTTACAAGTCGAAGTCGTAGTCCATCAATTCACGTCTCAGGCGCATTTCCTCCAGCTTGTCCTCGACCATTCGGCGGGCATCGCGGGGTGGCTGCGACGTGGCCTGTCTAAGTACCTCGTTTGCTATTTGGGGGATGTCGTCGGTATCAAAATCGAAGTCATTTCCGCTAACGTTGCCACTCATAACGAAACTCCACAATCTCGATCTGCAGGAGCAGAAACACCCGTGTTGTTTTTGTTGTGCCATCGCAGATTAGCCAGCACTGCCGACCCCGGTCAAGCAAAATTTTGCCCCCCGGAAAGAAGGCTTCCGCCCCCCTTTCGGAACTCCGGAGCGGCGCGCAAAAACTTCCCGCGGAAGCCGGGTCGGTGGCGCAAAATTACCGGTGAACCGTGACCTGATTGCGACAGTTTTTCGACAAATTGGTGAAAGCCGGGATACGGGGCATGTGTAACCGGGAGAGCGCCGGTGTTACCGGTGGTGACAAACACTGCAAAGCGGCGGCAATGGGGAAGGAGGCCGCGGGAAAGCCAATGGCAGAGACAGCACATGACAGCGGGGCGGACTGCCGTTAGAATAGCCGCCTTCTCGGGCAGGCGCGGCTCCAATCCGCCGGGCCGGGCCCCTTCGCCCCCGTCGGTTAACAGGATAAACCACGGACCTCCTAAGTCCGGACTGGTGGTTCGAGTCCACCCGGGGGCGCCAGACCGACCGCCCGGCGCGGATCAGGCCAGGGCGGCGTGCATCAGCAGGACCGCAAACAGCCCCGCCAGCAGCACACCACCCCAGAAAAGCCGCACCGAGCGCTCTATCTCACGCCGGCTCCTCTTGTATCCCTTGCTGCTCTTTTTCATGGTTGAACTCCGTCTCTAACCGCTGAAATCTAGCACACTGCCTACAGATTATCCCCGAATATGCCACCTCTGCGGACCGCCGGGAAGTGTGGCCCTGCCCCCTTGGTAATCGAAGGTCATTGCGATACCGCCCTGCCCCGGATAACGGGCCGCGTCAGCGGAACCGCCGCCAGGGCGACAAGAAGCCCGGCGACCGCCCCCCAGAGGTGAGCAGCTACCGCCACGTCGGCGTCGATAAATGCTGCGGTTGCGCTGGTGTCCCCGCCCAGCTGTTCCCAGGCTATTTTTGCGGCAGTCCCCAGCAACAGCACGACTCCCAGGCGCTCGCCACGCCGGATGTCCTCCACAGCACCCCATACGATCAGGCCGTGCAGCGCCCCGGACAGCCCCGCGTAGCGCTGCAGGTCGCCGGCGAAGGCAAACAGGCCGGCGCCGCACAGCACGCATAGCAGCAGCAGGAGGCCCGCAGTCTTCAGCGCACGGAGGTAAAGGCCAAACATGGTCCAGAGGACGGCCAGGGCCGCGCAGTTCATCAGGAGATGGTTCAGGTTGGTATGCAGGAAGTGCCCACTGACCAGGCGCCAGTAGTCTCCGCCTGCGATCGCCCCGCGGTCGTACAACAGCCACTCTCGCACGGGCTCCGGCAGCAGGTGTGCGAGTCCCGCGATCACGATCACCGCGAGCCAGGCGAGTGGAGCCCCGCGGCGGAAGGCGTCCGGGAAACAGTCAGCTTTGTCTTTCAACATGTCTCTTACTTGGGGAATGACTTTTCCATACTGCTGCGGCGCAACTGGCTGAAATGTTGCAACTCCCAGGGGCGCAGCGCAACCAGCAGGCTGGAACCGAAACGCTCTTCAAGGGCAAGGTTGGTGTCCGCATCGTGCAGCTCGTCGAACTGTGCCAGCAGGCGGTCCATTTTCTTCATCAACTCTGCATTGGCGGCCCGGGACAGCATTCCGGTGCGGAACACCAGTTTTTCCCCGGGGCCCGAGAAGCTCGAGGCCAGGAAGTCCGGCTGCACATCCTTCTGGAAGAACCGCTGGATCGGGCCGTTGGGCAGCCAGCGGAACTCCTTGGCAACGATCACCCGGTAGCGGTTCAGCGGCAGGAGTTCGATCAATTTCAGGCGGTCCAGCCTCGCCAGCAACCGGATGCATTCCGGCTCACTTAATTCGTGTTCGGCCACTACTGGGGCGACGGTCCGGCCAGGCCCGCAATCGAGGGCAAGGTATTGGACCGCGAGGTGCGCTACACCTCCGACCTGCAGTACCCGGCAACCGATACCCACAATCCGGAACTCGAGCGGCTGTGGATCTACGCCACGACGCTGACAGTGAAGATGCGATTGTGAATCTCGCGGTTGAATACGGCCTGGTTACCCCCTACACCTCACTGGTGGCCGTGGAGGAACCCGTGTTTGAGCAGCAGGGGTATATCGCACGGGATAGCAAAGCCCAGGTGGAAAGGGAAAGGGCAGCCCACCAGAACTGCACCTCAACCCCGGCGCGGGATCACAGGCAAGACAGGTCCCAGCCGGCCTTCAGCGGCAACCGCGCCTACCCAAGCAGTGGCGGTGGGTCCGCGGGTCCGGCACTGATCCTGTTGTTGTCCCTGATAGTCCTGCGAACCACGCGCCGCCGACGGCAGCGCGGGAATTTAGTCGATACCCGTCCCGATGGGGCCCTACGCACTCGTTGCAGACGAAAGCGGTTTTTCTCTTCTTGGCCAAGGATGTCCCCCCGGAAATATCGCTGGATTGGGCGCAGAGTTTACCTGCACCGGTGCGACGAGGAAAACACGGGAAGGGAGCTGTCGGTCGGCAGGTCACCACCATCCGGGTGCCGATAGGGACGTGGCGGTAGTACTTCCACATCATCTCCGGCGGCATGCGCACGCAGCCACCGGCGGGGGGGACGGGGTGAAAACACTACAGCGATACGGCCCAGCAGCCCCAGGGATCAGCGATACCCCAGGTCAGTCAGCAAGGGCTTTGAGGCCACCGCCGTCACATGTTTTTTCACGGCCAGGTCTTTGCCCTGGCGCAGGCGCGCCATAGCGATCAGCAGCCCGAGGATCACCGCCTCCGGCAACAGGATCAGGCTGTGTACCAGGCCGGTGACCGCATTCGCCACCCCCGGCACGCCAAACCCGGTCGCGCCCATATGAAATAACACCGGCGAGAACATCATGAAGAGACCGACCAGCAGGATATTGGTCAGCGCCAGCCCCACCAGGAAACGGAATTTGGAACTGCGCCGGCGGGACAGCAGTTGCCAGCGGGCCAGCAGGTAGCAACCGAGTATGCCGCCCGCGAATACGCCCCGGGTCTCGATCAACCCCGAGAACCAGATGTACTCGCTGTAGTACCAGAGCCAGTGCAAAAAGCTCCGGGGTTCCGCCGCCAGCATGATCAGGCCCGAATCCTCCCAGCCGATGCGGTTGTCGAAACACATGTCGATGGTGGCGATCGATAGCAGAATCAATGCGGTGTACTTGAGGGCCTTCAGTGCCCAGTCCTTCAACGACTGTTGCGAACGCTTTTTCCTGAGGGCTGCGGCGAGTGCGCGGTATTTCTGCAGGAAATTCCCGACCGCTGCGCTGCTGACAATCCCCGCCCGGCGCAACACTGTCTGCTCCACGCTGGCGGACTCCGCCCGGCAGGCGAGACAGTTCTGCGCGGCGCGATTGTTGAGCGCCGCTCCCAGGCGGGCGCTATCCTCACCGTCGGCGAGCTGGTCCGCCATGGGTTCGAAAAGGGCGTCCCCCAGCTCGTCCAGCTGGTAGGTGCGGCAGGTCTCCCCCACAAACAGGCCGTGGCCCTTTTTCCGCCGCAGGGTCAGATCCGCCTCGGTAAAGAGCAGGTCGCCGTCGATGGTGTACTGGAGCGGATACGCCGGCTCACTGCGCAGGACACTGCGCTCGTCCAGGCGGCAGGAGGCACTCAGCGGTGCCCAGCGCACGGCGTCGTTGACGGCCGCCTCGATATAGCGCCGCTGCCAGTCATCCAGGGACTCCGGATACTGCGCCGCCAACTGCCCGCGGGCTCCCACACTGATGCGGTAATGCTCGGTAAAGTAGCCGGTGGCGTCACAGGGAGAACAGTACTGCGAGCCGCTGCCGGAACAGCTGCCGCAGGAGGTTTGCCCGCTGCCGAAACAATGGTTGCATCGCTGCCGGCCGGAACCGCCGCAGGAATAGCAGGGCTTGCGGAACTGGCCGTGCCCCTCTATCCCCGAACCGCTGCAGGTGCCACAGTGGCGCTGGCCGCTGCGGCTGCAGTAGTGGCAGCCGGTCTTGCCGGAACCGCTGCAGGGCGAGCAGCGCGTCTGGCCCTGGCCGCCACAGCTGCTGCAGCTGTGGGTATAGAGGTAGGTTTCGGAGTGATCGCCGATGCGAAATTCCGATTCCCAGGTGGCCCGCTCGATGCCACCCGCCACAAATTGCTCCAGTGCCTGTACGTAGGTGGGCATTTCCCCCGCCTCGATGGCGCGCCGGGTATTGCCGGCCGCCTCCCGGCAGGCGGTGTGGCTGCCGTAGTTGTTGCCGCGATGGGCACCGGTCAGGGTTTTATGGTGAAGGCTTGCACTGAGCCGCCAGTATTTTTCCAGGGACAGGTGCGCGCTGGCGCTTTCGCACCCTTCCACTTGCACCTGCCCGGCATCCTGGCCGAAATAATCCAGCAGCAACTCTCCAACCGACGAGACCAGCGTCCCGCTGCGATCCGTATTGTCTGTCATTCTTGGGGCCTTAAAGGGGATTCAGAATAAATTCCGGCTCGGCGTTTTCCGCGCTGACCTTTACCCAGCGCCGCTCGGTGCGGTAGCCGCGGGCGGAAACCTCGATATCGTAATTGTCCGGCGGCAACCGCATACCGGACCGGTAACGGGGGCCGATGTTCATGATGCGCACGCGCGCGGAGGGAACATTGACCCGCACCCGCAGGGCCACCTTTTCCGGGGCCGGGCTCGGCTCCACCTCGCTTTCGCCGTCCAGCGGTGCCAGCAGGTAGTGGCTCGCCTCGCCCCAGCCGCGCACTTTTTCGTGGAGGCCGGCCAGCGCGTGCCGGCCGCTGGCATGGTGGGAAAACCAGTAAAGCAGCAGGCAGCCGAATACCAGTGCCAGCCACGCCAGCATCATGCGTCTGTTTGTCAGCGTCATGGAATCACTCTGTCTCTTTCAGTTGACGGTAGCGCCGGCCCACGGCGGCCCAGGCCCTGTCCCATCGCTGCAGCCGGGGCTCGAACACGGCAAACCCCCGGTAAATCCGCAGCTCCTGTTCCAGCCCCAGACCGGCGGGCAGCATGACCGGCTGCGCCCGCAGGGCCCAGCCCAGGGCCAGCGCCCCCAGCGGGCTGCCGTTTTCCCGGACCCTTTCCAGGAAATAGTGCGTGGCCCGGTTCTGCTCAACATAGGGGTTGGGCAAAAACACCTTGCCCAGCAGTACCGGCGCCAGCAGGATGCCGGCGGTAAGGCCGAGACGCAGCGACAACCGCCCGCGGCCGGACAGCCGCGACGGCCGGCCGCGGTGCTGCCGCCACAGGCCGCGGGCCTTGAGGGGGATCTTCACCAGTGTCATCAGGACCAGGGCCAGAGACAGCGTCATCGAGATCGGCGGCACCAGCGTCGCGCGCAGGGCGCGTTTTGCGCGCGCCTCATTGACACCGCCGTCGGCAAAGGTGGCCGTCTGCGCTTCCACTTCGGCAACCAGCCGCTGCGCCTCGCGCTCCACCAGCGGGTCCAGTACCCGCCGTTTGAACTGGGCGTTGTTCCAGTCTGCGCGGGTACCCGCTATGTAGAAGCGCCCCATGGCGGCACGGATCTCGCGCTGTACCGCATCCTGTTGCTGGAACCTGTCCCAGGACAGCCCCGGCGGCATGCCATCGGCGCGTTCGCGCCAACTGGCCCGGATGCGTTCGCGCACCGCCGCTCGCGCGGCCCGGTCGAATTCCGCCCGCTGCGCCATGATCCAGTTTTCCGGCAGGGCCATGCCCCGCTCTCGACACCAGTCCGCCACCTTGCGCCCTGTCTGCGCGTGGCTGCGGAATTCGTCGAAACTGTCCAGCGTGGACGGATAGCCGGATTGCTGCCGGAACTCCGGTTCCAGCAGCAATCGCACACGCCGGCGATAGTGGTCCTTGTCGTCGGTGTAGCTGTACTCCTTGTCGGCCCAGCCGCCGTCGCCACCGGTGACCTTGTCCAGCCCCTGCAGGGCCACGGATACCCCGCCGGTGAGCGCGGCCATCAGGCCGCTCTTGAGGAGGTTTTCACTTGCGGAGACCTCCCTTGCGATCAGCCAGTGCGTCGGTTCCACATAGCCCAGCGGGCTGCGGGTCATCTGCGTGCGGTAGCGCTGGTCTAGTCTCTTCCGGCAGGTGTCGGTCCTGCAGGCGTTGCGCCGGTCAAAATAGCGGTAGAGGGAGGGGCCCATCTCTTCCGCCAGCGACAACGCCCGCCGGTCCAGACGCTCCACACCCTGCCGGTATTCCCGCCAGCCGTCCGCCACCCGCTGTTCCGCCTGCTGCCAGAGCTCGCCGGCGCGGTCGCCGACGTCGTTTAGCTCGCGCCGGTATTTCTCGTTCTGATCCAGGTATTCGCGATAGCTCTGCCGCACCTCCTTGCGCAGGTCGCGGTAGGCCCGGTAATGCTCGGAAAAATCCCGATAGACCCGGTTGCGCACGAACTGCCGGGCGATGACACCGCGCTGTTCTTCTATCGCGCTCGTCAGTTGCGGATCGGCATAGGCGAGGGCGCCAAACAGCGTCAGGAACGCCATCTCCGCCGAGCTCGGCGGCTGGTCGCCGTTGCCGGGAATGGCGTCGATGGCGATGGTGTTGTCGGCCAGGCTCGCCCGCAGCAACTGGCTGAGCACCGCCCGCTGGCGCTGCTCCGGTGTGGAGGGATCGACCAGCCAGCGATCCACCAGCCACTTCTGCCCGTAAAACACCAGCGGCCACACCAGCAGCAAGGTCAGCCCGAGGCAGGCCAGCGGCCTGGCAATGCCCCGCGCCAGGCGCCCGCAAATCCACAGGTCCGCCAGCAACAGGCTGACACCGATGCCCGACACGGTGCGCCCGAACAACTCCACCGAGCGCAACGCCTCGTCCGAACTGCCGCGCCCGCCGGCCACAGCGACCAGTTTCGCGTTGAAGATCAATTCGGGGAAAAGGTAGAGCGTCAGCAGGCCCAGCATCGTCAGGGACCAGGCCAACGGCGTCCCGGCGCGCGCGGCTACCGGCTCAGCTGCCATTATCAACAGGCAGGCGAACGGAAATCGGCGAGGAGGGTTTTACATCGATTTCTTCATCTTCGGGAAGGGGCGGCAACTCGAGGACCGACGGCGCAACCGCCGGCGCGGGCTCCGCCCGGGTTTCCGCGACAACCGGCGCAACTTCGGGCGGCTGAGCCCGTTCCGCAGCCGGCTGCGGCGCGGAAGCGCATCCGGCCATCCCGATAACCCCCAAGACCAAAAACACTCTTATTCGAAGCTCCATACTGGCAACAAAAGTCCTTTCGATTATTTTTTGTGATAGGAGTCACACAATTCTACAGATTCAGCCAATCGTGCCAAGTAGAAGTTTTTCGTCACAAGCGGGCCTGGACAAGGCCAACAACAGGCGGAGCAAGCACGCCGCCGTCGACTACTGGATATGGAAGCTGCTTCCGTAGCCCGGCCAACACCGATTCCAGACGCTTGAGGTCGGCGGTCCTGCCACGCACGCCATCAAGCCTGTACTCCGCCACCTCCCGCATCTGGTTGCACTGGGCATTCCCCAGCGCCAGCAGGTTGACGATCTCGTCTAGGGTGAAGCCCAGCTCCTGGGCGCGTTTGATAAACAACAGCCGCTCGAGGGTTTCCCGCGGGTAAATCCGGTGGCCTTCCACCGGTCTGGGGGCTGGGCTATCAGGCCGCGGCGCTGGTAGTAGCGCACCGTCTCCGCGTTTATTCCGGCGCAATCCGCCAGGCGGCCGATTGTCAGTGCATCCTTGTCGTTCATCTGTCCGGGGCCTTTGCAAGAAACCAAAACTCCACCATAAGACCAAAGCCACGGGGTGCCAAGCCGGCGCCATCAGTGAGTAACAGTCACCGGTGTGCCCACCGGCGCATGACGGAAGAACTTCTGCGCCATTTGCCGCGGCATACGCACGCAGCCGTGGGAGGCGGGGTAATTTGGCTCGCCGCCGGAGGCGTGAAAGCCAATGCCGCCGTTGAGACGGATAAAGTAATCTATCTTGGCGCCGCGGTAGTAGGTACCGGGCGGGTGGCGGTACTTGCGGGTGTTCACGTCGGCCCGCACCACCCTGTGGGTGTTCCTGTCCACATAGCTACCGTAGAGTTGGATGCATTATCTGGATGCCATGAAGTCAGCAGCCTAGTACCGCTGGCGCCTTACTTACGTAGAGCCTATTCATCGTCCCCGAATATCGCCACCTCCGCGGGCTGCCGGGAGGTGCGGCTGCCCCGGTACATACCCTTGGTGTTGAAGGGCATGGCGATATTGCCGGCCGCGTCCAGCACTATCACGCCGCCGGTGCCGCCCGCCGGGGTCAGCACCTTGTCGATCACCTCGTCCGCGGCCCGCGCCACCGACTTGCCCTGGTAATAGACCCGCGCACAGATATCCGCGGCCACGTTGTAGCGGATAAAGTACTCGCCGTGGCCGGTGGCGGAGACGGCACAGGAGCTGTTGTCGGCAAAGGTGCCGGCACCGATCACCGGGGAGTCGCCAATGCGACCGTAGCGCTTGGCGGTCATGCCGCCGGTGGAGGTGCCCGCGGCAATATTGCCGAATTTGTCCAGGGCCACGGCCCCGACCGTGCCCATCTTGAACGGCGACGGCAACCGGTCCACCGCTGCCCGGTAGTCCTTGTCCCGCTTCTGCTCCCTCTTCAGCTTTTCCCTGGCCTTCTGCAACTGCTGATGACGCTGCTCGGTATCGAACACCTTGTTGTCCACCAGCTTCACGCCCCGGGACTCGGCGAAGGCCTCGGCGCCCTCGCCGGACAGCATCACGAAGGGCGAATCCTCCATCACCATGCGCGCCAGCCCGATCGGGCTCTCGATGCGCTTTACCCCTGCCACGGCGCCGGCCTGGCGGGTCTTGCCGTCCATGATCGAGGCATCCAGTTCGTGGTGGCCGTCGTAGGTGTAGACGGCACCCTTGCCGGCATTGAACAGCGGGGAATTCTCCAGCACGGTGATGGCCGCCACCACCGCATCCAGGCTGGTACCGCCCTCTTCCAGCACGCCGTACCCCGCGTCCAGCGCCTCACGCAGCTTGTCTCGGTAGGCCTTTTCACGCTCCGGGGTCATTTCGCTCTTCTCGATGGTGCCAGCGCCGCCGTGGATGGCGATGGCGAGGGGGCGCTCTGCGGCCTGGAGGGACAGGCAGCACAGAAGCCCGGCCAGCAATACGGATAGGGTTGTTATTTTCATGATTGAAACCTTTTATCGGGCAAACCGGCATTTATTAACATTTTTCGGGAATCGAACAAAGTGCAGACATAAAAACACAAAGCCCGGCATTTGCCGGGCTTTGTCCTGGGCGGATGCCTTACATCTTTTCCTTCATCTTCTTCATTTCGTCTTTGGTGTCCTTGCCGACCTTGTGCCACTCTTCCTTAAATTTTTTCCAGAACGACTCCTTCGGCGCTCTGGTGCACGCGGTAATAATCATCGGTGTTACCTTTTCGGTACCCTCGATATCGAGGAAAACATCTTCCGGCTTACCGCGCTTCGAATAGGCGGCTGCCCAGTAAACCACTTTGGGCTTGTACTGGTCATCGATCGCGACAAAGTCGGCGCAGGTCCAGTCCTTGGCCGGCTTCTTGGGGTCTGCGACGGCGGCCGATGCGGCAACGCCGGCAATGGCCAGGGGAAGTATGAACTTGATGCTCTTCACAGTGATTTCTCCACGGTTTGCGGGGCGCCGCCCCGGGAATTGACTGCAGTTCGAATCCTGGGATACCGCACACAGGCTTCTGCCCGCCACCGCTGGCAGCGATCGCGGCGAACACGACCTCTACTCGGCGAATGCGCTGGAGTACGGCACGTCACACGGAATACCGGCGCCGGCACCCCGCTGCGGAAAATCCCGACTCTGCTCTCTCGTAAGAGCACACCAGTCCCTAGACAGAATAGACGCTTTTTTCCTTATTCAAGGGAGTAACCCGCAATAAATTTTCACAACTCTCTTTAGCCCTGGTGGCGGGATGGAATCCCAATCTGCAGGTATCGACAGAGGGTGGAAAGGAGGGGGCAGAAAAAGCCCGGCATGACTTCAATGGACTTTCCGAGATGCGGGAGGGATCAGCTTCGCTGCCCCGCTGGTCTCCGGCGCTGCGCGCCTGCGGCTCGAACGGGGGTTCTCATCCAGATCCCCCTCACCGACCAAACGAAAAAGCCCGGCTATATAGCCGGGCTTTTTCGTTTGGTAGTGGCGGTGAGGGAGGGATTCGAACCCTCGATACCTTTCGGTATACACACTTTCCAGGCGTGCTCCTTCAGCCACTCGGACACCTCACCGTAAATTGTTAGCTAAATCAGGAACATAGCCCCGTTCAGCGAGCGCGCACTTTACAGAAACAGAGCCCCCAGCGCAACCCTTATCGCCCCCTCCATTCGGCAAAATAGTCGGCCACCTCCAGCTCCGGGGCCTGGCGCGGGGGCTTCTGGGGGGTGCCGCAGTAAACAAAGCCGTCGATGCGCTCGTTCCCGGCCAGGCCCAGTTCCCCGGCAACCCGCGGGTTGGAGGCCAGGGGGCCGGTGCGCCAGTAGGCGCCGACGCCCTCGGCGTAGGCCGCGGTCAGCATGGCCTGGACCGCGCCGGCGGTGGACATATGCTGCTCCAGGAAGGGCACCTTGGGATGCTCCTGCAGGCGGGTGATGGCGACGATGATCAGGGGCGCGCGCAGGGGCATGGCCAGGGTGCGCTCCCGCTGGGCATCGCTCAGGGGCCCCTCGGCCTCTTCCGCCGCGCGCAGGAAGATCTCGCCCAGGCGGTTGCGCGCCTCCCCCTCCACCAGCAGGAAACGCCAGGGGCGCAGGCAGCCGTGGTCGGCCGCGCGCAGGGCCGCGCGGAAGATATTCTGCCGCTGCTGTGCATTCGGGGCCGGGTCGGTCAACAGGCCGGTGGAAACTCGGTTATGCAGGGCGGTCAGGGCATCCATGGCGCTCTCCAGTCGAAACTCAGTCGGCGGATTCTACCTCAAATGGGCTTTTCCGGCTTGCGGGAGTCCCGGAGTTTGCGCCGCTTCACAGACATTTCGCATTATTGGTTCCATCGGAGTACACTTCCGGGCTGTCAGTCGCGGCAATGCCACCTCCGAAACAAGACCGGGCCAGGGCCCGCCGGATTGTCGCCCGCTAACTGCTTAATTTCTGCTCAAACGGACAAAGAACAATCACAAATGCAGGACCAGCCTGAGGAGAATGCCGGGCGGAGCATCGATCCCCGCTATCCGCTCTACTTCCGCACCCTGATCTGCTTTGCCGCGGCGGGCACCCTGATGAACGCCGTCAACTGGTCGTCACCCTGGAACCCGGACAAGGTGATCCCCCTTGGCATGGCGGCCCTACTGCTGGCCTACACCGCAATCGCCTACCAGATCAGCCGCAAGGCCAGTGGCGACCACGCCCGCAAGCTGCGCCGCATCCTCTCCTTCTGCGATGCCACCCTGATCGGCATGGCCATCGCCCTGGCGAACTTCAGCCTGCTGCCGGCGCTGCTGTTCGTTACCATGGTCCAGTTCAACGCGCTCACCGAGGGCGGCGGGCGCCGCTGGTTCGAACACAATACCGGCTTGGTGCTGGGCGCAGGCGCCGGCTACCTGATCCACGAGCCGGCGCTGGTGGTGAATGCGGACCTGACCATCAGCGCCGCCAGCCTGATCGGCGTATTCACCTACTTCTGCGCCTGGGCCTACTACACCCACAAGCAGATAGCCCACCTCAAGGACACCAACCGCGCACTCACCAGGGACCAGCACACGGGTAAGATGCGCACCTACAAGCTGTCCAAGTACCTGCCCCAGCGCCTGTGGCGCGCGGTGACCACCGGCCGCGAAGGGGAGCTGGTAACCGAGCGCAAACTGCTCACGGTATTCTTCTCCGATATCAAGGACTTCAGTCAACTGACCGAAGAGCTGGAGGCCGAGACCTTTACCCAACTGCTCAACAGCTACCTCTCCGAAATGGCCCGCATCGCCGGCCAGTACGGCGGCACTATCGACAAGTTCATCGGCGACGCGGTGATGGTGGTTTTCGGTGACGACGACAGCAAGGGCCCGAAGTCCGACGCCCTGCGCTGCGTGGCCATGGCCCTAGCGATGCGCAAGCGGGTGCGCGAGATGAAGCAGGAATGGTACAACAAGGGGATTGCGCGACCGCTGCAGGTGCGCATGGGCATCAACACCGGCTACTGCACGGTGGGCATCTTCGGCACCGCCAACTACCAGTCCTATACGGTAATGGGCACCCACGTAAACCTGGCTGCGCGGCTCGAGGGCGCCGCGCAGCCAGGGGAAATCCTGATCAGCCACGAGACCTGGGCCATGATCAAGCACTCGGTCATGTGCCGGGACAAGGGCCATATTACCGTCAAGGGTTTCAGTACACCGGTGAAGGTCTACCAGGTCACCGACCTGCGCAAGAACCTCGGCGGCCAGCAGAGCTATCTCGAGGACCACGCGCCCGGTTTCTCGATGCACCTGGACCTGGACAAGATCCGCAACTACGACAAGGACAAGGTGTTGCATTCACTGGAAAAGGCCGCGGCGACCTTGAAGAGTAAGGTCATCATTTAACGCAACTACTCGCCCCTGGGGCATTAAGAGCTTCCTGCCCGCGCGTTGCGGAATTCAGTGGTCGGGATGTGTCGGCCGGTTCTGGAGTTGTTCTCACCTGCCGCATGACGCAGGCGGTGACGCTATGCCTCCACCGGCCTGGCCCCCGAGACGATAATGATGCCGACGAAAATCAGCTTGACGCCGAAGAGGATGCCCAGCGCCCAGTCCCCGGAGAACGGCAGCTGCATCCACAAAACCATACCCAGCAGGATCGACACTATCCCGCCCAATTCCAGCCAGGTCTTTCCGGTTTCCGGTTTGGCGCGGAATCCGGCCACCAACTCGGCGATACCGTCGACGATGAAATAGATCGCCAGCAGCATGATCAGCGTGCTGGCGAGAAACAGCGGATGGCTCAGCAGTATCACCGCCGCCACTATGGTCAGCAGGCCGAGGGCAATACCCAGTATGCCCTTGCCCAGGCTGCCGGAGCGAAACGCCCAGATCAGGCGGAGTATGCCGCCGATCAGCACCAGCACGCCGACGCCCATGGCGACGGACAGCCCGGTGATCGCCGGCACCATCAGCGCCACTGCACCCAGGGCGATCGTCAGGATGCCGAGTGTGGTCATCGCCTTGCCGCCGAAACCCGCATCTCTCATACACGCCTCCCGCTCGAGCAGAATCCTTACCCATTTCCCTCATTAAAGACCATAGAGGCGACGGAACAAGGGACTATTACTGGCGCGCAAATCTCGGCGGCGGTTTTTTACCCGGAATTGTGCTGCGCAGCGGATTGATATCCAGGCCGCCGCGGCGGGTGTAGCGGGCGCAGACGGTCAGTTCGTCAAAATCCGCCAGCTGCTGCAGGTCGCAGAAGATGCGCTCGACGCAGTGCTCGTGGAAGTCCTGGTGTTCGCGGAAGGAAATAATATAGGCGAGCAGCGCCTCGCGCTTTAATGCGGGGCCCCTGTACTCGATGGACACGGTGGCCCAGTCCGGCTGGCCGGTGACCGGGCAGTTGCTGCGCAGCAGGTGGCTGTACAGGGCTTCACTGACCGGCTCGCCCCCCTCTTCCAGTTTCAGCAGCGCGGCGTCCGGCTGGTATTGGCGGGCTTCGATATCCAGCCCGTCGAGGCAGAAGCCTTCGGGCTTCTGCACCGCCAGCGCTCGGTCCTCCACCTCGTACAGGACAACAGCCACCTCGGCGCCTGCCACCGCGCTCAGATCTTCGACCAGCGTCTCCCGCACCGCCTCCCGGGACTCGAACACCGTCTGGTTGAAGGAGTTGAGATACAGCTTGAAGGACTTGGACTCCACCATGCGGGGGCTGCTGGCCGGGAAGGTGAATCTGCCCACCGCCACCTGCGGCACGCCCTTGGGGCTCAGCCAGGAGAGCTCGAAACCCCACCACTCGTCCTCGCCGGCAAACGGCAGCTTGTCGCCGGCCAGCCCCAGGTGCGCACGGGAGATGGCCCGCTCGATCGGGTACAGCAGCTGCGGATTGTAGGCGGATTCGTATCGGGTCTCCTTGCCAAGGGGGAGGTTTTGCCAGTCTTCGCGATTCATAGGATTTCTCGGAATGGGCCCCCTCCCCCGGCCCCTCTCCCGCAAGCGGGAGAGGGGAGAGAGCGGGCGAACAATTCAGTGCCGCAAGCGCTTGCCGTGGGTCATCAGGTGCAGGCCCCAGCCGAACAGCAGGGCGATAAAAGCCAGCACGCCGACGAAAGCCCAGACCACGTTGATGTCGGAAACACCAAGCACGCCGTAGCGGAAGGCGTTGACCATATAAAGGATAGGATTCAGCTTCGACAACCCCTGGAAAAAGGGCGACAGCAGCTCGATGGAATAGAAGACACCGCCGAGGTAGGTCAGCGGCGTCAGCACGAAGGTCGGGATAATCGAGATATCGTCGAAGCTGTTGGCGAAGATCGCATTGATAAAACCGGCCAGGGAGAAGAGCACCGCGGTCAGGAAGACGATGGCCATGGTAATGCCCACATGCTGCACACTCAGGTCGGTAAAGAAGAGCGCAATCAGCGTGACCACCAGGCCGACGATCAGGCCGCGGCTCACGCCGCCGAGCACATAGCCGGCCATGATCACCCAGTTGGGGGTCGGCGACACCAGCAGCTCCTCCACATTGCGCTGGAACTTGGCGCTGTAAAAGGAGGAGACCACATTGGCGTAGGAGTTGGTGATCACCGCCATCATGATCAGGCCGGGCACCACGAACTCCATATAGGAAAAGCCGCCCATATCGCCGATGCGGCTGCCGATCAGCGCACCGAAGATCACGAAATACAGGGACATGGTGATCACCGGCGGCACCAGCGTCTGCGGCCAGATGCGGGTGAAGCGGCGCACCTCGCGGCGCAGTATGGTGGCGAAGGAGGTCCAGGTTGCGTTGCCGTTCACTGTTTTGCCCCCTCTTTCCTGTCTTCCGCCAGCAGGGAGACGAACAGCTCCTCCAGGCGGTTGGCGCGGTTGCGCATGCTGGTGATGGTCACGCCCTGCTCTCCCAGTGCGGTGAACAATTCGGTCAGGGACTGGCCTTTCTCCACGGTGACCTCGAGGCTGTGCTCGTCGATCAGCCTGCCATCGAAACCCTTCAGGTCCGGGCACACGCTCAGCGCTGCGCCGGAATCGAGGATAAAGGTCTCCCGGTTCAGGGTCTTCAGCAGTGACTTGATCGAGGTATTCTCGACGATATCGCCCTTGTCGATGATGGCGATATTGCGGCACAGGCTCTCCGCCTCTTCCAGGTAGTGGGTGGTGAGGATAATGGTGGTGCCCTGGCGGTTGATCTCCTCGAGGAAGGTCCACATGGAGCGGCGCAGTTCGATATCCACGCCGGCGGTGGGCTCATCGAGGATCAGCAGCTTCGGCTCGTGGATCAGTGCGCGGGCGATCATCAGGCGGCGCTTCATGCCGCCGGAGAGCATGCGCGCCTGGGTGCTGCGCTTGTCCCACAGGCCCAGCTGCTTCAGGTACTTCTCGGTGCGCGCCTCCGCCAGTTTGCGCGGCATGCCGTAGAAGCCACCCTGGGTGACGACGATATCGTAGACCTTCTCGAACTGGCTGAAATTGAACTCCTGCGGCACCACTCCCAGCAGCTCCTTGGCCGCGGGGAAGTTCTTGTCGATATCGATACCGAAGATGGACACCTGGCCGGCGGACTTGCGCACCAGCGAGCAGATGATGCCGATGGTGGTGGACTTGCCGGCGCCATTCGGCCCCAGCAGGGCGAAGAAGTCCCCCGGTTGCACCTCGAAGCTGATGCCCTTCAGCGCGCGGAAGCCGTTGTCGTAGGTTTTCTCGAGATTTTTAATGGAGAGCGCGGCGGTCATTACTGCCTCCGATGGAACTGAGGGCGCTATTCAACGCGCTTGGGCGGGATATTTCAACCGGACAAAGATTGCGGGAAACGCCAGGAATGGATCGGGCACCCTGTAGGAGCTTGCTTGCAAGCAAACACTACGGAGCACGGTTCCTTTCGCCTAAGCAGGCTCCTACAGGCGACAACGGCACATTTGTAGGGGGCGAACCTTGTGTTCGCCCGACAGGGTCCGCTAATCGCACGCAAAAAAAAGCCGCTCGATGGAGCGGCTTTCTTACTTGGAGCGGGAAACCGGGCTCGAACCGGCGACCTCAACCTTGGCAAGGTTGCGCTCTACCAACTGAGCTATTCCCGCCTTTTCTGTATGCCCGGCAGCTGTCAAAGCTGCCGGGCCGTGTTGGCATCCCCAAGGGGAGTCGAACCCCTGTTACCGCCGTGAAAGGGCGGTGTCCTAGGCCTCTAGACGATGGGGACAGAAAACTTGCACTTGGCCCCGGCACGAGACCTGGGAACCAATGCTGCCACACTGCCGGTGGCATCGCCACTGAAAATTTCAGTGGCAACTCTCCGTAGCATGCTGTAGCACTATCTATGCACCGCTCTACAAAGAGTAGAAAACCTGGAGCGGGAAACCGGGTTCGAACCGGCGACCTCAACCTTGGCAAGGTTGCGCTCTACCAACTGAGCTATTCCCGCAGTGGCGTCCCCTAGGGGAGTCGAACCCCTGTTACCGCCGTGAAAGGGCGGTGTCCTAGGCCTCTAGACGAAGGGGACCCCGGACTCACTTCTGTGCCGCTTGGCGTCTCAAAGATCCGCTCTGCGTCAGAAGTGGGGCGCATTCTATGTAGCACCCGGGGGGCTGTCAACACCCGCATCGAAACTTTTTCTGTATTTTTTTCTTTTATAGTCAGGCACTTACCGAATCCGCGGGTTTGTGGGGGCCGCGCCCTACTCCACCTCCGCGGCGCGGGCCCCGAGCTCATTGAGGAAACGGCGGATGCGCTCGGCATTGGCCCCCAGGTCACTGACGCCGACGCGGGAGCTGGAGCGGATATCCACCCGCGACCCGCCGTTCCCGGCTCTCACCCGCACCACTATGTCATCGCTGAATCCCAGCAGCGGGGTCCGGTCCACCGCCTCCAGGTGACCGCGCCCCGGCTCCAGGGCCACCACCCGCCAGCCCAGGTCCTCGGCCACCTCCGCCGCCACCTCGGTGGCCCGTACCACCGGCATTTCCAGCTGCAGCGGCCGGATATCCGCGTAGATATCCGCACCCCGCTGCTGCTCAGCCACTTCCTCGCCCCCGTACGCCGGGCTGTTGTCGCCCTTGTCGCGCAGGGACAGCACCGCCCGGTATCGGGGCGGGTCCCTCATATCGGTGGTGATGTCGTGAATCCGCGGCACATCGAAGTTGTCCCTGCCCACGGTCAGCAGTGGCACCGCCACCGGCAGCAGGCCCAGCACCACGGCCCAGAGGGCATTGCGGCGGCTGTCCGGGTGCCGTTTCACCAGCCCCCAGATAAACACCAGCATGCTGGCCAGGGCGACCCCCAGCGCCGCCAGGCCGGCGAACTTGAAGACCTGGAACACCGGTTTGAAGTGCACCAGTTCCAGCCTGAGAGCCAGCCCGGCTGCGAAGATGGCTCCCAGCAGCAGCCACTGCGCCCGCAGCAGCCAGCGGCTCCAGTGCCTCCTCCTGCCCACGGCCTCCTTCACTTGCCCTGCCTCTTCGTCTCGGTGTCCAGTTTCACCGACAGCGAGTTCACACAGTAACGCAGCCCCGTTTCGGTGGGGCCATCGGGGAAAACGTGCCCGAGATGGCAGCCGCACCTGGCACAGACTATCTCCGTGCGCTGCATCCCCAGGCTGTTGTCCGGGCGCTCCTCGACAATACCCTCTTTTGCCTCGGCGTCGAAACTGGGCCAGCCGCAGTGGGCCTCGAACTTGGAGTCCGAGTCGAACAGCACCTCGCCGCAGCAGCGACAGCGGTAGACGCCGTCCTCGAACACATTCCAGTACTCGCCGGTGAAAGGCCGCTCCGTGCCCGCCTCGCGACAAACGTGAAATTCTTCCGGCGTCAGCCTGTCGCGCCAGTAGTTATCGTCTTTTTCTTTTGACATACTGTCGGTCCCGTTTCGCTATTTGTATCAAGTTAGCAATATGTCCGGCGGACCCAACCCCGTCCGCCCAGTCGCGCAGCATTCCTGGAAATCGCCAGAAGCGATTCCCACCCGCCCAAGGCTGTCCCGCAGGGCCAAAACCCGCCGACACGCCCGGCCGCAGCTGGCGCAAACGCGCGGTTTTCCGGCCATGGCCCCGAACCGCAGAAGTGCCCCCTATTTGCAAGAGTTGCCAACATCATGAAGGACATACTCAAGTCGGAAAAACTGCACGGCGTCTGCTACGAAATCCGCGGCCCGGTGATGGAGCAGGCCTACCGCATGGAGGAGGAAGGCCACCGCATCCTCAAACTGAATATCGGCAACCCGGCCCCCTTCGGCTTCGACGCCCCGGACGAGATTATCCAGGATGTGATCCACAACCTGTCCCAGGCCCAGGGCTACGTGGAATCCAAGGGCCTGTTCGCCGCGCGCAAGGCCATTATGCAGGAGAGCCAGACCCTCGGCATCGAGGGGGTGGAGATAGACGATATCTATCTCGGCAACGGCGTCTCCGAACTCATCACCATGGCAACCCAGGCGCTCCTGAACAACGGCGACGAACTGCTGCTGCCGATGCCCAACTACCCATTGTGGATGGCGGCCACCAACCTGACCGGAGCCCACCCGGTGCTCTACCGCTGCGACGAGGGGGCCGGCTGGCTGCCGGATATCGAGGACATCAAGGCCAAGATTACCCCGCGCACCCGCGGCATAGTCGTGATCAACCCCAACAACCCCACCGGCGCCGTCTACCCGCGTGCGCTACTGGAGGAAATTGTAGAAGTTGCCCGCACCCACGGCCTGGTAATTTTCGCCGACGAGATCTACAGCAAGATCCTCTACGACGACGCCGAGTTCACACCCCTGGCGAAACTGGCCGGGGATCTGCTCTGCCTGAGCTTCAACGGCCTGTCCAAGTCCTACCGCCTGGCAGGCTTCCGCTCCGGCTGGATGATCGTCAGCGGCGCCAAACAGCGCGCCAGGGGCTTTATCGAGGGCATGGATATCCTGTCGTCGATGCGCCTGTGCGGCAATGTGCCGGCGATGTTCGCGGTGCAGACGGCGCTGGGGGGCTACCAAAGCATCAGGGACCTGGTGCTGCCCGGCGGCCGCCTGCGCCAGCAGCGGGACCTGGCCTGCGAGATGCTGAACGACATTCCCGGCGTCAGTTGCGTCAAGCCCAAGGGGGCCATCTACCTGTTCCCGAAACTCTGCCTGGACCGCCACAAGATCCGGAACGACGAGCAGCTGGTGCTGGACTTCCTGCGCGAGGAAAAGATACTGCTGGTGCACGGCCGGGGCTTCCACTGGGATGCCCCGGACCATCTGCGCATCGTCTTCCTGCCCCGCGCCGACGACCTGTCCCACGCGATCGAGCGCCTCGGGCACTTCCTGGAACGATACACGCAGTAGTACTCAAGCTGGATGACACTCAAATCAGATGATGCTGGACGACCTGCATATTCACGACTTCTACCGCGACGCCGGCAGGATACTGCTGGCTCTGTTCAACCAGTTCCCGGCACCGGCCACCGTCTATGTGGAGGATATCGCCGGCCCGGACACCCCGGACGAATTCGGCCTGCACTCCCCCCGTCACCTGGCCTGCCTGGGCGCCATGAGCTGGCTGAAGCAGAGCGGCTATATCCATTTCTCCCAGCTGGTGCGCCAGGAGGCGGTGGAGGAGGCGGCGCTGAGTCACCGGGGATTTCTGTTGCTGGTGAACAGAATCGAGTCCGGGGAGAGCAATGCACAGCTGCTGGACAACGCAGTTCGCCACGGCTCATCGCCGCAGATGCAGGAGTTGATGGAGCGGTTGATGCGGGAGTTTTCCTCGATCTGACTCCCCCCTCCCATTCATGGGAGAGGGGCTGGGGGAGAGGGCCTGCGGGCCCACAATGACCCCTGAACAACGCCGGCGCACCCTCTCCCCTAACCCCTCTCCCGGAAGCGGGAGAGGGGACCAAATCACCTAACGGCGGCGGAATCTGACGTGCAGCATCTTCAGTGCCGCATCCGGGTCCCGATCGGGAAAGTCCGGATTCTGCGGCAGCCGCTCCACCACCTCGAAGCGGCTGTCTGCCCCCTCGATCAATGCGCGAAAATGCCCCTCGCTGTACCGCGGCGAATTGATCACCATCAGCAGGTCCGCCTCCTCCGCCAGGCAGCCCGGCAGGAGCTGCAGCAGCTTTTCGTAATTGTGGCTTACATCAAAACTGCCCTTCTGCCGCGTGGGCGGATCCACCACGGCCAACTGGAAGGGCCCGCGGCGGTCGAAGCGGTTGAATTCCCGCAGCGCGTCCAACTGCAAAAACTTGATGCCTTTCAGCGGCAACTGGTTGAAGGTGTGGCTCTCGCGGCCGCGATTCAGCACGCCGCGGTTCACGTCGATATTCACCACTTCCAGTTCACCCGCGGCGCGGGCGACGGCAGAGAAGGCGCAGGTAAACGCGAACAGGTTCAGCAGCTTCAGGTTCTCGGTGCCAATGTGGTCCCTGACCCGCTCTTCCAGCCAGCGGCGGCCGGGCTCAATATCGAGAAAGAAGCCCACATTCTGCCGCTCGAACGTCAGCGGGAACTGCAAGTTACCACGGCGCGCTATCGGCGCCGCCACCGGCTGGCCTCGGCCCCAATCCACCGGGGCGCTCCGCTGATAGCGACGCTGCGCGGCCACACCCAGGTAGCCGCGGGGCTCGGCCAGCTGCCATAGCTGTTCGCACAGCGACTCTTCGCCTTCGTACTCTTCAAAAAAAGTCACCAGCAGCGCCGGGAAGAAGCTGTCCACGCAGACCTGTTCCAGCCCCTCGTAGCAGCGGCCGCGGCCGTGGAAGAGTCGCCGACTGTCCGGGCTGCCTTCGTTTAATTTGCTTTCCACCTGCTCCAGCAGGGCCTGCCAGTTTGTCGACATCTTTTCTTAAAAATCCCCGTTGCTGAGCGGATACAGGATCGCGTCCCGGTAGCCGGTGATCACGCGAATAAAACCGCTCCACTCCTCATCGAGCTGCGGATCGCCGCTGTCCACCAGCAGCGGCCGGCCGCCGAGTTCGGTGATCTTGGTCTTGGTGGCGACGACGATCAGGTTGTCGCGCCCCACCGCTCGCAGCACCCTGGGCGAGAACTGCTGGTTGCCGCGGCCGATCAGGTGGCCCTGGCCGCCGATGGCGGTGAGCACAATTCTTACCGGGCCACCGTGCGCTTCGATAGCCTTTTCGATCTCCGGCGCACTGACGTCCGCGGCGACCAGCTGCCCGCGGCGCAGCAGGTCCACCCCCAGCAGGGTACCCTCGCAGCCCAGTTCGTTCAGCACCGCCAGGGTGGTGGAACCGGGACCGACAATATAGAGGGTGTCGGGATCCAGATCCTCGACCACATCGGCGGCGATATCCGCGACCGCCAGTTCCTCCACCTCGCGCCCGGCATTTTTAACCGCCTGCAGGAAATGGCCCTCCTCCGGCACCAGCAGTTCGCCGTAATAGCGGGTGCTGACGTGGCCCTCGCGGAAGGATTTCTCGTCGATATCGCGCACCTCGCGCTGGTGCAGGTCCACCAGCTGGCCGGCCATCAACCGCCGCAACACCTCGCCGCCGGCCTTGGGGGAAATGGCGAAGCAGGCGGAGTGCATCTTCACTCCGGCGGGAATGCCCAGCACCGGGAAGTCGTCGCCGAGGGCATTGACCATATTGCGCGCCGTGCCGTCGCCGCCGACAAACACGATCAGGTCGGCGCCGGCATCGCGGATCGCCTTAGCCGCCCGCTCGGAGTCCGCGGGAGTGGACGGATCCGACTCCGCCGCGCCGATGACAGTGACCTGGAGGCCGCAGTCCTTTGCCGCGGCCTCGCCCATAGTTCCGGCAAAGCAGAGAATCTCCAGCTGCTGCGCAAACGGCTTCAGCGCCTCCAGCGCTATGGCCGCGCGCCTGTGGGACTGGGGCTCTATACCCGCCTCCAGGGCCCGCCGCACGGTTTCGGCGCCGTCGCTGCCCTTCAGGCCCGCGGGGCCGCCGATGCCGGCCCAGGGATTGATGATGAGTCCGAGCTTCTTGATGTTCACTGCAACCCCAGTACTTTCAATTGCCGCCGCTGGGATTCGGTCAGGACAGCGGCATCGATGCGGAAGTGGGAGAATTCCAGGCGCTCGGGGTATTCCCGGCGCAGCTGGTCGAAGGCTTTGGCCATGGGCAGCTCGCCTTTTGCGGCCGCGCGCAGGCGGTGGTCGTCTTCGCGGGGGTCGTAGATCTGCAGCAGGATCTCCGGGACTCGGTGTCCCTGTAGGAGCGGCCTGTGGCCGCGATCGGAGTCCGTCGAAGCCGCAAGTCCTATCGCGGCCACGGGCGGTTCCAACAACGACAATAGCCCCCCGTTCCCGAGTCCCGATTTATCCAATGCCTCGCGAATCATCCGCGTCCCCGCCAGCTTGCCGTCCAGGCTGTAACCGGCGATATGCGGCGTGCCTATATCCACCAGCTGCAGCAGATCGGTATCAATGTCCGGTTCGGATTCCCACACGTCCAGCACCGTGGTGAAGCGCTTACCTTCGCGCAGCAAATCCAGCAGCGCGCGGTTGTCCACCACCGCGCCGCGGCCGGCGCTGATCAGCACAGCGCCATCCTTTATCCGCGCCAGCTGTTCGGCGCCGATCATATGCAAGCTGGGATGGGGGCCGCCTTTGACCAGCGGCGCGTGCAGGCAGATCACGTCCTGCTGCAACACCCGGTCCAGGCCCGCCGCGTCCGGGTTATCCGGCAGCCAGGGATCGTAGACGGCACAGGGAATATCCAGCGCGTGCAGCCGCTGCTGCAGCAGGCCGCCCACATTGCCGCAGCCGACGATACCGAAGCTGCGCCCGCTCCAGTCAATTCCCAGGGCCGCCAGGGCGCAGAAGACATACTCGACCACCGAGTTGGCGTTGCAGCCGGGGGCGGCGCTCCAGTGGATGCCCTGCCCCTCCAGCCAGGCAGTGTCCAGGTGATCCGTGCCAATGGTGCAGCTGCCGACGAAGCGCACCGGGGTCCCTTGCAGCAGCGCTTCGTCTACCCGGGTGACCGAACGCACCAGCAGGATATCCGCCTCCATCAGTTGCTCGCGGCTGAGCGTTCGTCCCGGCAGTCGCACCAGACTGCCCAGGTCGCCGAAGTATTCCTCCAGCGCGGGGATATTTTCGTCGGCGACGATGGTGAATTCTGGGTTGTTCAAGGGGTTGTTCACACTGTTTCCCTGTTGTCGACGACCAGTGTCCGCCCGATTTTAGCCCTGAGGCCGCCGATGCCGAACTCGTCCGCGAGCGCCTGGGCGACCTCGATGTCCACCGGCTGCGGTTGCAGGTCCCGGAGACCGATATTCAGTTCGACATGCTCTTCGAGGCTGGCCAGGCGCTTGGCCAATTCGATTTGTTCCGCGTACTCCTGCAGGCGCGCGGCTATGCCGGCCGCGCCGCGCAGCTTCAGTTCGGCGACCCGCCCGGTCCGCTGCAGCAGCGATTCTATATCGTCGAACTCCGCCAGCAGCCGCGCCGCCGTCTTGGGGCCTATGCCGGGCACGCCGGGGATATCGTCGCTGCTGTCGCCCACCAGGGCCAGGTAGTCGGCGATCTGCCCGGGGTGCACGCCGAATTTGGCCTGAATCGCCGCACTATCGGAGTGCCTGTCGGCGGCAAAGTCCCACAGGCTGGAGGCGCCGCGATCCAGCAGCTGGCCCAGGTCCTTGTCGCGGCTGACAATAATTGGCTGTTGATCGCGACACAGCCGGGTCAGGGTGGCGAGGATATCGTCCGCCTCGTAGCGCTCGCTGGCAAAGTTGGCGATACCCAGGGCCTCCGCCATCTCCCGGCAGGCGGCCAACTGGTAGGCCAGGGCCTCATCCGGCAGGGCCCGGCTGCACTTGTAGTCCGGGTAGAGTTCGTTGCGGAAGCAGCTGCCGAGGGATTCGTCGAAGGCGCAGGCGATATGCCGCGGCCGCCGCCCGAGCAGGTCGAGCAGGAAGTTGGTAAAACCGTACACCGCCTCGGTGGCGTAGCCGGAGCGGCTGGTCCAGTTGGGCGGCAGGGCGAAGTAGTAGCGGAAGATATAGACGGAAGCATCGATAAGGTAGGTGCTCACGACAACTCCGCCAGTTGGTACAGGGCCGGGTTCAGCGGGTTCGGGCGCCCGAACTCGTGAGCCAGGGCCAGGGCGAAGGTCCCGGCGCGGGCGCTCACGCCGTCGCGGCAGTAGTCCCGTACCTGCTGCCAGATGGCGCGCTTGAAGCCCTCGCTGGGGCCCAGGCCACTCTCCAGGTTGTCGGCACTGACCCGGAAGCGCAGGCCACAGGCGCGGGCGAAGATCCACTCCAGCGCCTGGGGCTTGACCTCCACCCGCTCGAATTCCGCCTGCTGCTCGGCGCTGCGGCCGTCCGGCGCGTACCAGTAGCCGTAGTCCGGCAGCTGTCTGCGCGCCGGCCCCGCCACACTCCAGTGGGCGGCTTCATGCAGGGCGCTGGCCGGGTAGTCGCGGGTAAACTCGACCCGGTGGTAGCGCAACTCCTCGTTCGCTGGCCGGTAGTAGGGCTCGTCGAAGCCGCCGCACAGGCGGGTGTTGAAACCGCCTGGGCTGGCGAAGCAGCGATCGAAAACTGCGACTATTCGGTCAGACAGTGGGCTGGCCGTCGGGGGATGGGCCAGTTCGAGGCAGAGGGCAGACAAGGGATTCTCCGGTACGACAAAGGCGGGGACTATATCAACGCCTCTGCGAGGATCAAAGTCATGTAAAACCACCGGAGGGATAATCAACCAATCTAAACGGCTGGTTGTATTTCGGCAAATCAGCATATACCTTTAGTGACAGGGACACCGGAAAGGGGCCCCTGCCCTTTGACCGGCCCCCAGGGGGGATAAGCAGTCAAACACCCTCCTGCACCACAACCGGCCCTGCAAGGAGGTGCTCCATGACCGACCACAGTTTTTCCAACGTGGTTGACCTCTTCACCGGCGAGCCGATCGAAACTTCAGCGAGCAAGCGCTTTATCCGCCTGTCGCCGGAGCTAGACGGCTTGGAAATGCTCTACTCCAACAGCTCCAGCGGCTCTGATCTCTACAGCCTGAAAATCCTGTGCTGGGGCCTGAAAGCGAATGGCGAGGTCGTTGGCCTCGTCCCCTGGTTGAACTCCATAGTGGCCTGTCCGGACATCAAGGACCCTTTAGACGGACGCTTCGAGGGCTACTACGATCCGGGCATCGAGGAAATCTTCCACGAGCCCCCAATCCACAAGATCGTCGAGCTGGAGACTGCGGCGGAATACTTCGAGTACGAGAGCAGCAAGGCCGAGGAAGTGCTGCAGGAAATCCCCGACACCATCGGCACCCACGCGGTGTTTATGGACGAGCAGCGGGAGAACCTGACACTCACCGAAGTCGTGAGCTGGCGGCTGTATGCCAGCGGAGAGATTCACGGCATGCTGATCGATCACGACAGTGTGGAAACCACCCCGGTACTACCCGGCGACCTGTGCCTCTACCCGGCGCAGGAGACCAGTGGCTTCCGCTATTTCTTCCAGCACCATATCGCCAACAAGATCAAATCCGAGGACCCGGAGGCGCTGGCGGCCATTGCGGCGCTGGTGACTTCTCCCTAGGGCACTGTTGGGACCTCTTTAACAGGAACCGTAGGGCGAACCTTGTGTTCGCCCTTCTTTGCGTATTCGCCCAAATACCGGTGCCGGGCGCGACATGGGCGAACACGAGATCCGCCCCAGCCGCTCCAGATAATTCGCGGCGTCTTCGGCCCTTACACGTCGGCCTTTCTGATCCAGTAGACAAACTCGCCGTTCTCTTCGGCGTGGTCCACCAGCTCGTAGCCGAGAAACTGGCAGAACTTGGGTATGTCCCGCTGGGTGGAGGGGTCGGTGGCGATCATCTGCAGTATTTCGCCGGGGGCCACCTTGCGCACTGCGGCGTGCAGCATCATGACGGGTTCGGGGCACAGGAGGCCGCGGGCATCGAGAGTGTGGTCTGGTTTCATGGGGTCTGACTTCATAGCGCCATTTTCCGGGATTTGCCCTCTGTCGTCATCTGCAACTTTGCCGGTTGAGTCGGCCAAATTGCCCCTCTTCGCTTCTATCCCCAATTTGCGCGCCCGCGCTAGAATCCACAGAGACCATAGGGCAATCAAGAGTGGAAGATGATTTACGTATTGATTGAGCGGGAAATCGCCCCGGACATGCAAAGCACCTACGAGGAGGCGGCGCGCAAGATCCTGACTCACGCCTACCGCACAGTGGGGTTCGTGGAGGGGCAGACCTTTATCGAGAAGGGCAATCCCCTGCGGCGCTTTACCCTGTCCAAGTGGCAGTCGGAGCTGCACTGGCAGCACTGGTACACCAGCGAAGACCGCCGCGCGCAGATGTCCCTGCTGGCGCCGGTGCTGGTGGAAGAGGAAAAGATCACGATTCTGCAGGCCGCTGAATAAATCCAGCCACCATATCCACCGCCGCCTGCCAGTGCTGCCCGCGGCTAAAGCCGCTGGCCCTGCGCGGCTTCAAGTCGTGGTCGCCGTCTTCCAGCCACTCGATACGAATGGAATCCGGCAGGCCGTAGCCGGCCACCTCGTCCACACTGCCCAGCGGATCGCGGCTGCCCTGCACAATCAGCGCAGGGCAACTGAACTGGAGAAGGTGTTCCGTGCGCAACTTGTCCGGCTTGCCTCGCGGGTGGAAGGGGTAGCCCAGGCAGACCAGCCCCGCCACATCACCGCGATCAAAACACTCCTGGGCCAGCAGGCTGGCCACCCTGCCCCCCATCGACTTGCCGCCGATGGTGAGCGGCAGGCCGTCGCCCCTGCCGATTGCGCTCTCTATCCGCTCTTTGTAACAGTTCAGCAGCTGCGGCATGGGGTTCGGCGGGCGCCTGCCACCGCCGCTGCGCCGTTCGGCCATATAGGGGAATTCGAAACGGACCACTTCGACACCGCGCTCACAGAGCCCGGTCGCGATGGCCTGCATGAAGTCGCTGTCCATGGGCGCACCGGCGCCATGGGCGAAGAGGAAGCGCGCTCGCGGCTGTTTCGTTCGGTCGATCAGCAAATCAGGCATGGTCCCGAATATCCCGCGCCGGCACCAGGTTGACCGACTCCTCGCCGGGCTCGAACCAGATCACCACCTCGCCGGACTGCAGCTGGCGGCGCAGGCTGGCCACCTTGTCCGCCAGGCTCACCTCCCGCTCACCGTAATCGGTGCCGTCGCGGGTGGCGTATTCCTCCAGCAGGTTCTGCAGGGTGTCGGGATCCAGCTGTTGAAAGGGGATGATCATAAAAATTCTGACAATCAATGTAGGAGCGGCGGGGCGGCCATCCGCCGTTGGCCGCGGTCGGAGTCTATTCTATCAACCCCGATCGCGGCCAACGGCCGCTCCTACAAGTGTTTATCGACAACTCAGGACTTGGGCTTGCGGAAGCGCAGTGTCATGCGGTCGCTCTCACCGATCGCCAGGTATTTTTCCCTGTCCTGGTCGCCGAGGCTCAGCGACGGCGGCAGCGTCCAGACACCTTTCGGGTGCTTGGCGGTGTCCTTCGGGTTGGCGTTCACCTCACTGGTTTCCTCCAGCTCGAAGCCCGCCTTCTCCGCCAGCGCGATCACATGGTCCTGGGTGACGTAACCGCTGCTGACCATGTCTTCGCGGCTGGTGCCCGGCTTGGCCCGGTGCTCGACCACGCCGAGAATGCCACCGGGCTTGAGCGCAGCGAAGAACTGGTCGAACGCCTTCTGGTCGTTGTCGCCGCGCATCCAGTTGTGCACATTGCGGAAGGTGACCACCGCATCGGCACTGCCAGCGGGTGCGATTTCGCTGCTATTGGCCGGATCGAAAGCGGTCAGTTTCACCTTGCCGTAGTTGTCCTTGTCGGCGACCAGCTTTTCCTTGAACGCCTTCAGGGAGCGCTGGTAATAGCCGACATTGCTGTCTTCGGGAAAGTGCGCCGCGTAGAAGGTGCCCTTTTCCTTCAGGTAGGGGGCCAGGATTTCCGTGTACCAGCCGCCGCCGGGAGAGATCTCCACCACGGTCATGTCCGGCTCTATGCCGAGAAACTCCAGCGTCTCCACCGGGTGGCGGTACTGGTCGCGGGCGGCATAGGCCTCGGTGCGGTGGCCGCCCTCGATCACCGACTTGAGGTCACCGGCCTGCGCGGCCCCCACAAACGTTGCGGAACATATCACCGCTGCCAGCAGTTGCTTGATTTTCATACTGTCTCCTGGTTGTTATTGCTTATCCAATTTCGACTGCACGCTGTCGATCTTATCCTGTAATGACTGCTCGCGGTCCGTACGGGTTCCCAGTTTCAGGCTGGTGCTGATGCGCGGCGCCCCCATGGCGTGTACCCGCTCGTGGCAGCGCTTGACCGCCGCCATCACGTCGTCCCACTCGCCCTCGATATTGGTGCCGTAGGCGTGCATCCGGTGCTCCAGGCCCGCCTCTTCCAATACCCTCTGGCACTCCGCGATATAGTCACCCACAGAAACCCCGGAACCTATAGGGATAACGCACAGATCCGCATGCACTTTCATCGACAGGCCCTCCGCAAATTAACCGGCATATGCATTGAAAATAACGCCTTTACGACCAGCTGATGGAGTTATCAGACAAAGCGTCAGTCGCTACAATGCAGTGTAACCGTCCCCTCTGCAGCAAAGGAACAGTCCATGCAACAGCACCTCGTGATTTCCCTGATCAGCGACGACAAGCCCGGCGTGGTGGAGAAGCTCTCCGCCGCAATCGCGGAAAATGGCGGCAACTGGGAAGACAGCCGCATGGCGCACCTGGCCGGCAAGTTCGCCGGGATACTGCGGGTCAGCGTGCCCAGCGACGCCTGCCAGGGCCTCAAGGACACGCTGGCGGCGCTGGCGGGGGAAGGCTTCAAGCTGCAGATCGAGGAGGCGCAGGCGGTGGCCACGGGCCCGCAGCAGACGGTCCGGCTGAAGCTGGTGGGCAACGACCGCCCGGGCATAGTGCGCGAGATCTCACGCGCCCTGGCCGCCCGCCAGATCAATATGGAGCAGCTGGAAACCGGCTACGGCAGCACCCCCTGGAGCGGCGAGCCGCTGTTCACCGCCGAGTGCACCATCAGCGTGGCGGAGGACATGGACCTGGACGGCCTGCGCGACGAGCTGGACGAGATCGCCGACGAACTGGGGGTCGATATCGACTGCGAAGCGGTGACCGCCGCGGTATAATCCGCGCCCTTCCCCAACCTATGACTTTCCGCTGGTTGAGGCAACGGAATACGCGAAGGCCATGGTGCCGGGGGCTTCTTGCCAGACCTTTCACGGCCATGGATGGCAATGGAGAGCGTACAGGGATGTATTTAAGGGGGGCGCCTAGCCCGTGCCTGGCAAGAAGCCCCCGGCAGCAGGGCCGCCACCACCGTTGATTCAGCACTCAGTACCGCCCAGGTTCCATGTTCAAAATCGTCCTCTACCAACCCGAAATCGCCCCCAACACCGGCAATATCATCCGCCTCTGCGCCAACACCGGAGCCGAGCTGCACCTGATCGAGCCGCTGGGGTTCGCGATGGACGACAAGCGCCTGCGCCGCGCCGGGCTTGACTACGGCGAATACAGCCGCGTGCAGCGCCACCGGGACTGGGCGGCCTTCGTCGAGGCGGAGCGGCCTGAGCGGGTGCTGGCACTCTCCACCAGGGGGAAACGCAGCCACGCGGAGATCGACTACCGCCCTGGCGACGCCATCGTCTTCGGCCCGGAGACCCGCGGCCTGCCGGCGGAGTTTCTCAAGCGGGTGGGACCCGAGCACACCCTGCGCATCCCGATGCGCCCCGAGAGCCGCAGCATCAATCTCTCCAACGCCGCCGCGGTGGTCATCTACGAGGCCTGGCGCCAGCTGGACTTTGCCGGCGCCCTGAACCAGTAGGGTGTAATTCGCGGAACTCATCACACCCTACACAGAAACATAAGTTTTGATCGTTTATGAACGCACCCATCGGTTTGTTTTACGGCTCCAGCACTTGCTACACGGAAATGACCGCGGAGAAGATCCGTGAGCGCATCGGCGCCGAGTGGATAGATATTCACAATGTGGCCGAGGACGATATCGCCCTGGCGGAACAGTACGACTTCCTGATTTTCGGCATTCCCACCTGGGACTACGGGGAACTGCAGGAGGACTGGGAAAATATCTGGGACGACCTGGCACAGCTGAACCTGTCCGGCAAAACGGTGGCCCTTTACGGCCAGGGCGACCAGGAGGGTTACCCGCAGTGGTTCCAGGACGCACTGGGCTACCTGCACGCGCAGCTGCTGGCCTGCGGCGCCCGCGCTGTGGGCTACTGGCCGGCGGAGGGCTACGAGTTCGAGGAATCCAAAGGGCTGACGGACGACGGCTCCCACTTCGTCGGCCTGGCCCTGGACGACGAGAACGAGTTCGACCTCAGCGGCGAGCGCCTCGACAAGTGGTGCGCCCAGGTGATGCGCGAGTTCGGCTTGCAGCCCTGAGCGGATAGAAAAAGCAGTGACGGACAACAACCCCCACGCCGATATCGAGTGGCGCGACGACGGCCAGCCGCTGTCCCGCGCCTTCGACGATATCTACTTCTCCACTGCCTCCGGCCTGGAGGAAAGCCGCTACGTCTTCCTGCAACAGAACGACCTGCCCGGACGCTGGGCGGAACTGCAAGACGGCGACACCTTCACCATCGGTGAAACCGGCTTCGGCACCGGCCTCAATTTCCTCGCCGCCTGGGAGCTGTGGCTGAAAACCGCCCCGGCCGGCGCGCGGCTGCACTTTATCTCGGTGGAAAAATATCCCCTGCACCCGCAGGACCTGGGACGCGCGCTGGATCTGTGGCCACAGCTGCGCCCGCTGGCGGAGCGGCTGGCCGGGAAATACCCGCCCCTGCTGGCCGTAGGGGTACACCGGCTGCACTTCGACCGCGTCAGCCTGACCCTGGTGATCGGCGAGGCCAGCGAGGCCTTCCTCTCCCTGCTGCTGGACGACGACGCGCGCGATCGCCAGGTCGACGCCTGGTTCCTGGACGGCTTCGCACCGGCCAAGAACCCGGCCATGTGGACCCCGGAGCTGTTCGAAAGTATCGCCGCCCTGAGCAGGCCGGGCGCCACCTTTGCGACCTTTACCTGCGCCGGGCTGGTCAGGCGCGGCCTGGGGGATGCCGGCTTTGCGCTGGAGAAAGTGCCGGGGTTCGGGCGCAAGCGGGAGATGCTCCGGGGCGAGTTGGAGAGAACCGAAGCCACCAAAATCACTTCGACGCCCTGGCACCTGCCGAACGGGCAGTCCGATCGCGGCCATGGGCCGCTCCTACAGAGGCAGAGTCAAACCCCTGTAGGAGCGGCCCATGGCCGCGATCGGGTTCGCCGGCAACCACTAAAAATTGCAGTCATAGGCGCGGGAATCTCCGGCGCCACAACCGCCAGAGCCCTGGCCGAACGCGGCCTGGAAGTCCACGTCTTCGACAAGGCCCCCCAACCCGGCGCCGGCGCCTCCGGCAATGACCAGGGCATCCTCTACGCCAAGCTGTCCCCCAAGCCCGGTCCCAACGGCGACTTCAACCTGCACGCGCTGATGTTCGCGCTGCGCTACTACCGGCAGTATTGCCCGCAGGCGGCACACTTCAGCGGCCTGCTGCAGCTGGCGCAGGGTGAAAAGGAACAACAGCTGCAGCAACAGATAGGCCAGTGGCTGGACCTGCACAAGGCAGAGGCACTGGCCCGCGCGGTGAGCGCCAAAGAGGCCGGAGAAATTGCCGGACTGCCGCTCGAATTCGACGGCCTCTATTTTCCCGCAGCCGGCTGGCTGGAGCCGCAAAAGGTCTGTGCGGCGCTTCTGCGGCACGACAATATCCACCTGCATTTCGATACAGGCATCGGGGAACTGATTTCAACAGAAAATGGCTGGTTGCTGGAAGGTAACTCCCCTGGGAACGCCGGGCTCCAGCTCGGCACCGCGCCGGCAGCGCCGGCGCGCCCTCTCCCCCGCCCGCTATCCCGCAAGCGGGAGAGGGGAGCTTTATCTGCAGACGCGGTTGTCATCTGCACCGCCAACGGTATCCGCCAGTTCCCGCAGACAGCCGCCCTGCCCCTGCGCCCCATCCGCGGCCAGGTCTCCAGTGCCGCGGCAACGGAAGATTCGCAACAGCTGAAAACCACCCTCTGCGGCGAGGGCTATATCGCCCCGGCCCATCACGCTCGCCACAGCTTCGGCGCAACTTTTAAATTAAAGGAAACCGAAACGGACCTGCGCGAGGAAGAGCACCGGGAAAATCTGGAAACACTGGCGGAGATGCTGCCGCAGGTCGCAAAGGAATTTGCCGCCCAGCCCCTCAGCGGCCGCGCCGCCCTGCGCGCGGCGACGCCCGACTACCTGCCGGTGGCCGGCCCGGTGCCGGATTGGGATTCCATAAATTCGACCTACGCCGACCTGAAAAAAAACCGCAAATTCCTGATTCCGCAAAGGGCCGACTACCAGTCGCACCTCTATGTGCTCGGCGGCCTCGGCTCGCGGGGATTTACCTATGCGCCGCTGGCGGCGGAAGTGCTCGCCGCCTGGGTGTGCGGGGAAGTGATGCCGGTACCGGCGGAACTGGCGAAGGCGCTGCACCCGGCGCGCTTCGCCATTCGCGATCTGGGCAAAAACCGCTAGCTCGGGACTCGGGACTCGGGACTCGGGACTCGGGAAAATCGTAGGGTGGATAAGCGCTAAGCGCATCCACCAACCAAGGCGGCGGATGCGCCCGGCGTGGACTCGCTTGAGGCTTATCCACCCTACAGAAAGGGCAAGATCATTGGCTTTGCGCCGGTGGCGCCAACAGGGCGCCGCTTCCGGATCCACAGGCAACGATAGACTTCATCGCCGCCTCCACCGTCACATCCGGCAGTATCTCCACACAGTCCGCCGGCACGTGAAACACAAAGCCCGAGGTGGGCACCGGTGCGGTGGGTACATAGACGGTGAAGTCGCCATTGTCGTGCCGGGAAGTGACGATCGCGGTGACCGACAGCGGATTGCCCGCACCGTGAATCCGCACCCTGGCCACGGGGCCGGAGAGTACCCCCTCGCCGGCGCCACCGCCGATAAACTGCAGCACCAGGTCCTTGATGGTGCTGTAACCCGGCGCCAGGCGACCCAGCCAGTGATCCACGTGCCGGTGCATCCAGCGGCCCACACTGGTCTTGACCAGCAGGCCGATCAGGAAACAGCCACCCAGTATCAGCGCTATCACCGCCAGCTTGGCGAGGGTATCCTTGAAATCGGTATGCGCCTCCAGCCACAGGACGGCCGGCGCCACCAGCTCGCTGATCTGGCCGAACAGCCACTGGAACAGCAGGATAAATATGGCGATGGGCAGGACCACCGCCAGCCCACCGAGAAGGGTCAAGGTAATAAACGTTTTTACTCTGGTCATAGCTTTCTTCTGATGCGCAAATTCACACTACTGCTGCTGGTCCTGTTCCCTCTTGCCGCCAGCGCCAAGACAACCTTGCCGGCCACGCCCTTCTCGGTCCTGGAGGAGCGGGAGCGCCCCGCCGACCACTTCACCCAGGGACTCTATTTCAACGGCGAGCGCTGGTGGGAGAGCAGCGGCCTCTACGGGCGCTCCTGGCTGGCCGAGTATAACGATCCCGGCGCCAATCCCCTAAGGCGCAAGTGGCTGGCTGAGAACCGCTTCGCAGAGGGACTGACCGTCCTCGGCGAAAAGCTCTACCTGCTCACCTACCGGGCCGGGGAACTGCTGGTCTACCGCGCCGGGGACCTGTCGCCATTGGGCCTGCGCCACTACGCCGGCGAGGGGTGGGGACTGACCAGCGACGGCGAACAGCTGATCATGAGCAACGGCAGCGACGAACTGACCTTCCGCGATCCAGACACCTTCGCCATCGAGCGCCGACTGCAGGTACACGGCGGCGGCGAGGATTGGTCGCGACTGAACGAACTGGAATATGTGAACGGGCTGGTCTGGGCCAATATCTGGCAGGACACGCGGGTCATCGCCATAGATCCGCAGAGCGGCGAGGTGCGCGGGCTCATCGACCTGGAGACACTTGCGCCACAATCCCCCAACCGCAGGCGCCATCCGGATATGGTCGCCAATGGCATCGCCTGGGACAAGGCGCGCAACGGACTCTGGGTGACGGGGAAATACTGGCCGAAGCTCTACCTGATCCGGCCGCAGGGATTGGGATTCGAGGAGTGATTTTTTGTAGGAGCGGCGGGGCGGCCATCCGCCGTTGGCCGCGATCGGGCTCAGAAATATCCGCAAACCCGATCGCAGCCAACGGCCGCTCCTACAAGGGAAAGGTTGATCTAACCGCGGTAGTAATCAATCACCGTCAACACCCCCCCACCGCGCACCAACTCCAGCGCCGGTCCGCTGATCTGCAGTCGGTAGCCATGGCCGCGTCTCAGCAGGCTGACGCCCTCGGAACCGCCGGCACCGCTGTAGAGCATCGCGTGCTCGCCGTCGTCACCGCGCCACTGCACGCCTTCGACCTTGCGCATGCCCGGCAGGTCCAGGGTCAGGGTATCCAGGTGCTCCGGCAATGGTCGCAGCTCCACCCGGCCTATGCCGGACGCAGTCGCGAGGGCGAAGGCCAACTGGTTTTCCGGGGCCGGCTGCCAGCCGAGATGGGTGTCGGCCAGGGCCGACTGAACCAGGGTCTGCGGGGAGGTGGTAGCGCATCCTGCGAGTACCGAAAAGCCCGCCGCCAACAGCAAAGACGTGATTGTGGAAGCACGCATAGCCTTATCCTTCGGCAAATTATTGTTTCCGGCCGCTCCAGGTATTCGCGGCGCCTTAGGCCCTGCCCGCATTTGACCGCCATGGATGGCGGAAATGCAGCAAACGCAGGAGCGATTTTCCGCCCTGGCGGTCGTCTACATCTGTGGTGCCGCGATTATAGACCTGAGAACCCGGTCACAAAACCAAACTTGCGACATTATTGTGAATTGTCGCCGGCAACCGGGCCGCCAAATACGCCAGCACGGGGAAGCAACCCTCCGCACAGGGCCACCACCCGCGGTATACTCCGCGGCCATGAACTCCCCACAAGAAATACTCGAACACGTCTTCGGCTACACCCAATTCCGCGGCCCGCAGAAACAGGTCATCGACACATTGATGTCCGGCCGCGACGCCCTGGTGCTGATGCCCACCGGCGGCGGCAAATCCCTCTGCTACCAGATACCGGCCCTGGCGCGCCCCGGCTGCGGGGTGGTGATATCGCCGCTGATCGCGCTGATGCAGGACCAGGTGGAGGCGCTGCAGGCCGCCGGCGTCAATGCCGCCTTCTTGAATTCCTCCCTGCCCTTCGACGAGGCCCAACGCATTGAGGGCGCCCTGCTGCGCGGCAAGCTGGACCTGCTCTACCTGGCCCCGGAGCGGCTGCTGCAGCCACGCAGCCTGGACCTGCTCGCCCGGGCCCGGCTGTCCCTGTTCGCGATCGACGAGGCCCACTGCGTATCGCAGTGGGGCCACGACTTCCGCGCCGACTACCTGCAGCTGAACTGCCTGCACGAGCAGTTCCCCGACGTGCCGCGCATTGCCCTGACCGCCACCGCCGACCAGCGCACCCGCGCCGAGATCGCCCGGCGCCTGGACCTGCAGAGTGCCGAACACTTCGTCAGCAGCTTCGACAGGCCCAATATCCAGTACCGCATCGCGCAGAAGGACAACCCGCGCCGCCAGCTGCTGCAGTTCCTGCGCGCCGAACAGCAGGGCAATGCCGGCATCGTCTACTGCCTGTCGCGGGCCAAGGTGGAGAGCACCGCCGAGTGGCTCAACCAGCAGGGCTTCAACGCCCTGCCCTATCACGCCGGCCTGCCGGCCCAGGTGCGCGCCGAACACCAGCGCCGCTTCCTGCGCGAAGAGGGCGTGATCGTCGTCGCCACCATCGCCTTCGGCATGGGCATCGACAAGCCGGACGTGCGCTTCGTCGCCCACCTGGACCTGCCCAAGAGCGTCGAGGCCTACTACCAGGAGACGGGCCGCGCCGGGCGCGACGGCGAGCCGTCCACCGCGCTGCTGCTCTACGGCCTGGAGGACGTGGTCAAGCTGTCGCAGATGGCGGACAACTCGGACGGCAGCGAGGAGCACAAGCGCCAGGAGCGCGCGCGCCTGAACGCCATGCTGGGCCTGTGCGAGATCACCAGCTGCCGCCGCCAGTCGCTGCTGCGCTACTTCGGCGAGGAACTGCCGCAACCCTGCGGCAACTGCGACACCTGCCTGGAACCGCCGCAGACCTGGGACGGCACCCAGGCCGCGGCCAAGCTGCTGTCCTGCGTCTACCGCACCGGCCAGCGCTTCGGCGCCGCCCATGTGATCGACGTGTTGCGCGGCTCGGAAAACGAAAAGGTGCGCAAGTTCGGCCACGACAGGGTCTCCACCTACGGCATAGGCACCGACCTGTCCGCCAACGAGTGGCGGGGAGTGGTGCGCCAACTGGTGGTGCGCGGCTATCTCGAGGTGGAGGGTGAATTCCAGGGCCTGCGCCTGACCGAGGCCTGCCGCCCGCTGCTGCGCGGTGAGGAGAGCATCCAGCTGCGCAAGCTGCCGCCAAAAGCCAAAGCCACCCGCGCGGACACCAGGAGCGCCCCGCCCGCGGAGCTGCTCCCCGCCGACGAGCCGCTCTGGGAGGCACTGCGCGCCTGCCGCAAGCAGCTGGCGGACGAACAGGGGGTGCCGCCCTATGTGGTCTTCCACGATGCCACACTGCGCGGCATGGTCGCCGCCCGCCCGCAAACCCGCGAACAGATGCTGGCGATTTCCGGCGTCGGTGACAGCAAACTGGAGCGCTTCGGGGATGCCTTCCTGGCAGTGCTGCGGGACTTCGAAACCACCTGCACCGATTAATATATTTAACACTCAAACCCCAAAAGCCGCCACGCGTAGATTGGGGTGAACTCAGCGAAGCCCCGCGGCTGGCGTTGTAGGGCCTCGCGTAGCTCAGCCCAACCTACGGCCAGCACCGGAATAACCAAAAGGCTCTCCTGTAGGGGCGAACCTTGTGTTCGCCCTCACCTCCCGGCTCCAGCGAAGCCCAGGGCGAACACAAGGTTCGCCCCTACGAATCCGGCCCATTGCCATTCGAGACCATAACCGAACAATCATTCAACTATTGTAAATTTTATTAACCGCCCCTAGACTCACCCCGATACAACAACAAACCCAACCCTGCACGAGGTGAACCATGGCCGAGATCGACAGCCTCGCCGGTCTGAGCAGCGACGAACTCAACGCCCACTGGATGCCGTTTACCGGCAACCGCCAATTCAAGGCCGACCCGCGCCTGTTTGTCAGTGCCGAGGGCATGCACTACACCACCGCCGACGGCCGCTCGGTGCTGGACGGCTTCTCCGGCCTCTGGTGCAGCAACCTGGGCCACGGCCGCAAGGAGATCGCCGACGCGGTGGCCCAGCAGCTGACCAGCCTGGACTACTCCCCGGCCTTCCAGTTCGGCCACCCGCTGTCGTTCAGGCTTGCCAAGCGCCTCGCCGATATGGCCCCCGGCGACCTGAACCGCATCTTCTTCTGCGGCTCCGGCTCCGAGGCCGCGGACACGGCCCTGAAAATCGCCCGCGCCTACTGGCGCGCTGTGGGCCGCCCGGAGAAGATCCGCCTGGTGGGTCGCGCCCAGGGCTACCACGGGGTGAACTTCGGCGGCATCTCCGTAGGCGGCATGGTCGGCAACCGCAAGACCTTCGGCCCGGCCCTGGACGTGGACCACCTGCCGCATACCCTGCTGCCGGAAAACCGATTCTCCCGCGGCCTGCCGGAGCACGGCGGCGAGGCCATGGCCGAGCGGCTGCTGGACATCATCAACCTGCAGGGCGCCGAGAATATCGCCGCGGTGATGGTGGAACCCTTCGCCGGTTCCGCCGGCGTGATACTGCCGCCGAAAGGCTACCTGAAGCGCCTGCGCGAGCTGTGCGACCAGCACGAGATACTGCTGATCTTCGACGAGGTGATCACCGGCTTCGGCCGCACCGGCTCCGCCTTCGCCGCCGGGGAGTTCGGCGTATTGCCGGATCTCCTGACCACCGCCAAGGGCATCTCCAACGGCGCCATTCCGCTGGGTGCGGTCTTCGCCCGCGAGGGTATCTACGACGCCTTTATGCAGGGCCCGGAACACATTCCGGAGCTGGCCCACGGTTACACCTACTCCGCCCACCCGGTAGCCTGCGCCGCGGCCATGGCGACCCTGGATATCTACGAGAAGGAAAAGCTGTTCGACCGGGTCAAGGAACTGGCGCCGCATTTCGAAGCCGCGCTGCACGGCCTCAAGGACTGCCCCCACGTGATCGATATCCGCAACTACGGCCTGGCCGGCGCCATCCAGCTGCAGCCCCGCGACGGCGAGCCGGGCAAGCGCGCGATGGAAGTGGTACTGGAGGCCTACAAGCGCGGTGTACTGCTGCGCTGGACCGGCGATACCATCGCCGTGGCGCCGCCGTTTATTATCGAGCCGGCGCAGATTGAGCAGATAGCGCAGACGCTGAAAGAAATCCTCGAGACCGTCAGATAACCACTACCCCATGTAGGAGCGGCCCATGGCCGCGATCAATGGTAGATTTACCCCCACACCGATCGCGGCCGCCCCGCCGCTCCTACAGATACACGACTCGCTCGTCGTTCCGGCGCAGGCCGGAACCCAGGTGCCACTGAACTGGATTCCGGCCTGCGCCGGAATGACGAACAAAATAAATAATTTGAATCGATATCGGGGCAACCCGAAGGAGTTAAAACAATGAACACCATCGGCCACCTGATCAACGGCGAGATAGTTGCCAATGACCCGCGCCAGCAGGACGTGATCAACCCGTCCACCAATGAAATCATCGGCAAGGTCTCCCTGGCCAGCAAAGCCACCGTCGGGGAAGCCATATACGCCGCCGAGGCCGCCTACCCCGCCTGGCGCGACCTGCCGCCGATCAAGCGCGCGCGCATCCTGTTCCGCTTCAAGGACCTGCTGGAGCAGAACGCGGACAAGATCTGCGAACTCATCACCCGCGAGCACGGCAAGGTGCTGAACGATGCGCTGGGCGAACTGCAGCGCGGTATCGAGAACGTCGAGTACGCCTGCGGCGTGCCGGAACTCTTGAAGGGCGAGCACAGCAAGAACGTCGGCCCTGCCATCGACTCCTGGAGCGAGTTCCAGCCCCTGGGTGTCTGCGCCGGCATCACCCCGTTCAACTTCCCGGCCATGGTGCCCCTGTGGATGTGGCCGATGGCCATCGCCTGCGGCAACACCTTTATCCTCAAGCCCTCCGAGCGCGATCCCAGCTCCGCGCTATACATCGCCGAACTGGGCATCCAAGCGGGCATTCCCGCCGGCGTACTGAACGTGGTCAACGGCGATAAGGAAGCCGTGGATACCCTGCTGACCGACAAGCGCATCCAGGCAGTCAGCTTCGTCGGCTCCACGCCCATCGCCGAGTACGTCTACACCACGGGCAATGCCAACGGCAAGCGCGTACAGGCCTTCGGCGGAGCCAAGAACCACGCCATCATCATGCCGGACGCGGACCTGGACAACGCCGTCAGCGCCCTGATGGGCGCCGCCTACGGCTCCTGCGGCGAGCGCTGCATGGCTATCTCCGTAGCCGTCGCCGTGGGCGATGCCACCGCCGACGCGCTGATCGAAAAACTGAAGGCGCAGATCGCCAACCTGAAAATCGGCGACGGCATGGACAACAGCAACGATATGGGCCCGGTGGTGACCCGCGCACAGCTGGAGAAAATCGAGGGCTATATCGCCAAGGGCATCGAGGAAGGCGCGGAACTGGTAGTGGATGGCCGCGGCCTGAAAGTGCCCGGCTTCGAGGACGGCAACTACCTGGGCGCCTGCCTGTTCGACAGGGTCAAGGAAGGCATGGTGATCCACTCCGACGAGATCTTCGGCCCGGTATTGTGTGTCATGCGTGTGGACAGCATGCAGGAAGCCATGGACATCATCGACGCCCACGAATACGGCAACGGCACCTGCCTATTCACCCGCGACGGCGAGGCCGCGCGCTACTTCTCCGACAATATCAAGGTCGGCATGGTCGGCATCAACGTGCCCCTACCGGTACCGGTGGCCTACCACAGCTTCGGCGGCTGGAAACGCTCCCTGTTCGGCGACCTGCACGCCTACGGCCCGGATTCCGTGCGCTTCTACACCAAGCGCAAGACGGTCACCCAGCGCTGGCCGGCCAGCGGTTTGCGCGAGGGTGCGCAGTTTACATTCCCCAGCAACGGCTGATTCCCACAGACCGATCGCGGCCGGACCGCTCCTGCAAAGGTTATATGATCACCTGTAGAAATGGCGGGGCGGCCATCCGCCCAGGGCCGCGATCAACCCTTGCCGCCCACACAGATCCGCGGGCCATGGTCGTTACCACAGTAAAAGGCAGCCCCCAGAGGCTGCCTTTTTATTGCGCAATCGATATCTAGATCTCTCTAAAAATGGCCGCCATCAATCCCGATGGACAAATATAGTGGCTTTCCTGCAAGCTAAGCAGTTCATGGACTCGAGCATGTTAACCCAAAAGCCGAAAAGGGATACCTATGACGAGGAGAATCACCGGCGGATGCCTTTGTGGCGAAGTACAGTTCACGCTGGAAGACAAATTCAGCAACTTCTACTTCTGCTACTGCGAACAGTGCCGAAAGCTTACGGGCTCGGCGCACGCCTCCAATCTCTTCACAAGCCCGGAGAATATCTCGTGGGAGCAGGGTGAGAAAAGCACGGTGCGCTATGACCACCCGACCCGCACATTTTCCCAGGTATTCTGCTCCAAGTGCGGCTCCGGGCTGCCCTTCCTCTCCCAGAGCGGTAAGTCCCTGATAGTCCCGGCAGGCAGCCTCGATTCCGAGCCATCGAAGCAGCCCGATGCGCAGATATTCTGCGCGGAGCAGACCGAGTGGCACAAGGCCGGCATCGAGGCTCGGAAGTTCCCGGAATACCCCGAGTAGAATCTGGTATTCAGGATTCTCTAGTCTCGATAACGAGGTTCAGAAATAGCAAAAAAGGCAGCCCGAAGGCTGCCTGAAGTGTGCGACGTGGGGACGTCGGATCAGAAGGAGTAGCGCGCGCCCAGGGCAAAGGTGCGGCTGTAGATGGACGAACCAAAGTTGTAGATATCCGGATACTCGTAGTAACTCTGGTACAAGTCATCCAGAAGATTGGTGGCGTCGAAGGTGAAGGTCAGGTTTTCCAGCGGGCTGTAGCTGGCCTGGAAATCCAGGCTGGTTTCCGCCTTGTTGTAAACACCCACCGGATTGGCGAACAGACGCGCCTCGTGGTGGTGCAGGAAGTCATCCCGCCACACGTAGGATAGGCGCATATCCAGGTCGTTCTTGTCGTAGGCGAGAACTATGCTGTAGGAGCTGTCGGAAACACCGAACATGGGCACTTCAACCTGGCCGATCTTGTTGCCGTTATTATCGAAATCATCAACCTTCTGCTCGGAATCCAGCTTCGTGTAACTCGCCTGTATACCCAGCCCGTCGAGCAATTCCGGCAGGTTCTCCGGGAAGTAAACGACACCCAATTCCAGGCCCTGCAAGACACCATCGGAACTGTTCGTAGGCTGGGTGAGCGCAAAGCGCCGCTCTTCCGTTTCTCCTTCTGGCTGGTGCCAAACCACCCGCCGCGAAGTGACCTCAAAGCCTTCAATATTCCGGCGGAACAGGGTGCCGTAGAGCGCGCTGGACTCGGCGAAATACCACTCCAGAGAGAGATCGAAATTCTGCGACTCGGTGGGCTCCAGTTCGGGATTGCCACCACTGGCTTCAGCGAGCCCAATGTTCGTCACGTCATCCCCCCAATAAATATGGGAATTGAGGGACGCAAAGCCTGGCTGGCGCAAGGTCTGGGTATAGGCAAAACGGGCCATCAAATCGTCGCTGATATGCCAACGGGCCACCAGGGTGGGCAGCAGCTTTCCATTACTGTTAGATGCGGAACTAAAATATCCGTCTTCCCCCGGTTCGAACTCTACGTCGTAAAACTCCATATCCCTTTTAACACGCGTATACCGCAGGCCGATCTCACCATCAAAGGGGCCTGCCTCATATAGCGCTTTGGCATAGAGAGAAGTCGTCAACTCATCAATCTCAAAGGTTTCTTCCAACGGCTGCCTGGCCAGCCCATACATCTCGCGGTAGGTGCTGGCGTTCGAGGCGATATGATGGCCGTTGGGCACCACCCAAGTAGCGGGAACATCTGAACGGCCGTCGTAGAAGCCGCGGCTGGTATAAGTGAGGCCGGGGTCCAAATCTCCCAATGGAACACCGAGAATACCGCCATCCTGGGCATAACTGGCCTCGCTGGCAGCGCGGTTATCGGCGCGTGCTCCGAAGCTGAGCCTGTGGAATGCACCCAATTCCACTTCCAAGTCACCGTCGAATGTCCAGGTGAGTGCATCGCCTTTCCTACTGGCGCCATTGTCATACAGCTGGGCGGCATTCCACTGTGAGGCATCGGCGAGATTGCTTTCGTCCACCTCTGTATTTGGGTCGTCGTAGAACTCCACTTCCGGAACGCCGTCACCCGCATTGAAATCCACCCCCAGGCCATAGGCCACCCGCTCAGCGCGCATAGCAAAGAAGGTTTCTTGATACTCGCTCTTCTGGTAGTTGATTTCCGACCTCAATTGCAGACTGTCGCCTATGTCCCACTTGCCACCGACGGCGTAGACGTAGCTATCGGTTTCGCCCACCAGCAGGTCGCCGCTGGTAAAGCCATAGGGTGCGGCCACGTCGCGGGATTTGATGATATTGGTACCGTCGAAGACTTCTACCTCACCGCCGCGAGGCAGGTGGGAACTGTCGCCCCACCAGTCCACAAAAGTAAAGTTCAGGGAGTTGAACTGCTCATTGCGATATCCGTTGTAGAAAGCTTCGAAGAGATATTCTGAACTGTCGTTGGGTGCCCATTGCAGGGAAACATTCGCCGCGGGGCGTTCGCGCTTGCCAGTGCCGTCCACTGCAAACACGGCATCGCGACCGATCAGATACTCAACATCTTCGCCGTTGATGTTCACGGTAGACCCCGGGGCAAAGGGCATTCCCTTTTCCAGTCCTTCCTGCCAGACCTGTTCGCCACCAACTTCTGCGCTGCCATTAAATATCCGCTGGTAAGGCACAAAACCATCGGGGGCATCAGCGCCCACAAAGAGCACCCCTGCCCCGGCAGTCACACTCTGGTCCCGGAAATTGGTCTCTGCGTAAGAAAGGTTTACCAAAGCGCCGAATTCACCGGCGGAAGTCTCCCAGCGATTGCTGAACAGTCCGCTGAGGTTCGGATCGGTGGAATCCGCCTGCTCCTGGTAGACACCGCGACCTGCCAGAGAGACCCTGCTGCCGTCGAAGTCAAAGGGGCGGTGGGTACGAATATCGACTTGGCCGGCAATACCACTTTCAAGTTGGCTGGCGGATCGGGTTTTGTATACATCCACGCCGCTCAGTAAGCTCGCGGGAACATCCTGCAGCTGAACATCTCTCCCGGAAGCGGTAAATATCTGCCGGCCATTAATTGTCGTACTCACGTCGGTCAGGCCGCGAATAGATACACCGCTCACTTCGCCCGCACCGCGATCAGTCACCTGCACCCCGGTCACCCGCTGCAGAGCTTCCACCACATTGTTGTCCGGGAACTTGCCGATATCCTCGGCAACGATGGAATCCACTATCTGGATTTTCTCCCGCTTGATCTCGATACCCTTTTCCAGACTGGCCCGCACACCAGTCACCACCACCTCTTCCAGTGTCGCATCCTGGGCCTGTGCAACCTGCAGGCCACCAAGGGCGGTCACCGCGGCTACGGAGGAACAGAGCAAACGCTGCTTGAACATAGTCATTCTCCCATCTGGGTTTTATTATTTTCTGCCGAACGTTCAGGGCCCGACTGCACAACACCAAGCCCCATGAAATCCGCGCTAAAACTCAGCGCGCTATCCCGCCAACACCGCTTTCACCGCGCGCAGGTGGAACCCCTGCGGATGGCGGAAGCGTGTGATGGCATCCAGGGCCGGATTCGCGTTGGCTGGGCGTCCGGTCCTTTTCGGTATCGGGGAGGTGCCGGCAATCTCGCTGTCGGCGGGGGAGGAAAATGGCGGATGGCCGGCCGGCGCCGTAACGGCGGGCACAGCGGGGCAGATGCGGAACGCTTGCTGCTGTCTCAGCGGCTCTCTCATCGCTCGTCCTCTCTCTTATTATTTTGTCGTGCAATTCAACCAGAGTCGACGCACGCTTCTTTTTATATCGGCCTGTTTCGCGGTCCGGACTTCCCGGGCCACCGGAGCGGCTGGGGATAGTTTTCGGCCTATTTGTATTATGATTAACGATACTATCCAGTAAAAAATCACTCGTCAACGCCTGAAAACCGCTTTTTATTATACTTTATGATTATATCGGGCAGTTATTGGAGCTTTGCTGCAAGCTCCCCGGCTTTGAGTCAATCCGGCCTCAATAACCGCAGATTGGCGCCACTTTCCCTCTTTTACCTGCCATTTTTCGTATTTTCCCCACTTACTTGGTACGGTCTCAGGAACTCATCACTTTTCTATTAATATTGTAATACTATATCCCAATTGGCAAGATTAGGTCCCCACTCCCGCCCGTGCCGCTGCGAAAATCTGCGCGCGAGCGGGGCCACTGCGGGAGGAAGTAGAACAATAAAGCCAAGATGAGAGACAAAGTCGATGAGAATAATCAAGACAATCAACCACTTAGCGCTGGCCCTCGCCTGCGCCCTGTCCCTGTACGGCTGCGACTTCACCGGCGGCAGCGACGATCCGCCAGCCGCGGAAACGCCCGACAACGGCGACGACCAGAACCCCGACGGCAACCGGGGCCAGCCGGATCCCACCGCCGATGCCGACGCCATCCAGTACAACGACATGGCGGTGCACGACCCCTCCGTAATCCGGGACCAGGACGGCACCTACTATGTATTCGGCTCCCACCTGGCCGCGGCCAGGACCACCGACCTGATGACCTGGGAGCGCGTCGCCGAGGGCGCGAACGATGCGAATCCGCTGTTCAACACCTACGCCAGCGAGATCTCCGAGGGCATCGAGTGGGTGGGCGGCCACCAGGGCTCCTGGGCCGCGGACGTGATCCGGCTGAACGACGGCCGCTACTACTTCTACTACAACCACTGCGCCAATCCGGACAATGAGAACGGCGATTGCAACGCCCCCCGCTCCTACCTGGGCGTGGCGGTGTCCGACAGCATCGAAGGCCCCTATACGGATCTCGGCATCTTCCTGCGCTCAGGCCAGACCGCCGAGGAAATCGCCGATGGTTACGGCCCCGAGGGCGTCGACAGCTACGACCCCACCATCCACCCCAACGCCATAGACCCGGACGTCTTCTACGACCATGAGGGCAAACTGTGGATGACCTACGGCTCCTACTCCGGCGGCATCTTTGTGCTGGAGATGGACGAGGCCACGGCCATGCCCAAGCCCGGCCAGGGCTACGGCAAACGCGTCGCCGGCGGCGACCACAGTGCCATCGAGGGCAGCTACATGCTCTACAGCCCCGAGAGCGACTACTACTACCTGTTCACGTCTTTCGGCGGCTTCGTCTCCACCGACGGCTACAACATCCGCGTGGCCCGCTCGCGCAATCCCGACGGGCCCTTCGTGGATGCCGAGGGCCAGGACCTGGCGGCCGCGCGCGGCAACTGGGACAGCATCGCCCCCTACGGCGTCAAGCTGATGGGCGGCTTCCTGTTCGAATCCGATCCCGGTGACCCGACTGAGGGCCGCGGCTACCTGGCCCCCGGCCACAACTCCGCCTACTACGACGCGGAAACCGGCAAACACCTGCTGTTCGCCCACACCCGCTTCCCCAACCGCGGCGAGCAACACGCGATCCGCGTGCACGAACTGTTTATCAATGCCGACGGCTGGCCAGTGGCCTCACCGCACCGCTATGCGCCCATCGACGGCGACAATATCGTCGACGCCGGCGACCTGGTCGGGGATTACAAATTCATCGACCACGGCAAGGACATCAACCGCACCGCCAAGGAGACCCTGTACATCTCGCTGCGTGAAGACGGCAGTGTCAGCGGCGAGGTGAGCGGCCACTACACCCTCTTCGCGAAGGATCCGAAGCGCATCGACCTGACCCTGGATATCGCCGGCGAGAAGAAGAGCTACCGCGGCGTCAAGCAGTGGCAGTGGAACAGCGCCGCCGGCAAGCTGGTGCCCGTCTTCACCGCGCTGAACGTGAAAGGTGAATCCATCTGGGGCAGCCGCATGGAAGCGCGCACAACCGGCGAGGTACTCGCGGATATCGCCGCGGACCTGGACCTCCCCGGCATTGCCAAAGACGCCCTGCACCTGCCGGAGCGCGGCACCCGCGCGGCGGAGGTCAGCTGGAGCAGCAGCAACCAACTGGTAATCAACAGCAGCGGCCGCGTCACCCGCCCCAACGTCGGCAGCGGCGATGCCAGCGTCATGCTGACCGCAACCATCGAGCTGGACGGCCAGACCCTGAGCGAGTCTTTCACCGTCCAGGTGCCCCAGCGACTGCCCTACAACCGCAGCGCCCACTTCGCGTTTGAAGGCGACCTGGCCGAATCCCTCGGCCGCTTCGATCCCGGCAGCGCCACCAACAACAGCCTCGGGGACAACACCGGCAGCGTCGCCTACACGGCCGGCCACAGCGGCCAGGCCCTGCAGCTGGACGGCACCAGCGGCGTACTGCTTCCCCGGGGACTGATCGACAACTACGCCTACACCGTGTCCTTCTGGGCCAACCCCACCAGCATCAGCGCCTTCACTCCCGCCTTCTTCGGTGCCGTGGACGAACAGCGGGATGAAAGCGGCTCGCCCTACTCCAACCGCTGGATCAGCTTCCTGCCCGAAGGCTGGGACGGCAACACCATGCTCTGGAGCGGCAGCGAACAGTGGTTCGACGGCAGCGCCGGAGAGCGCATCGCCGCGGGCGCCTGGACCCATATGGCCTTTGCGGTAAAACAGGGCCAGGTCAGCGTCTACCTGGACGGCGTGGAGAAATTCACCGGCGGCACCCTGGCCGATTTCTTTACCGGCAATGAAGGCAAGTTCGCCCTCGGCATCAACTACTGGGATACCCCCTTCAACGGCCTGATCGACGAACTGAAAATCTACGACAGCGCCCTCTCCGCAGAGGAAATCCTGAACCTGGATATAGACCCCAAATCCGGCAGCGAACTGCTGGCCTCCGCCGCCGGCCAGCTGGACCTGGGCGACCTCAGTGCCGTGCGCGAGGATCTATACCTGCCGGCCAGCGGCGCCTACGCCAGCGCCGTCAGCTGGGTCTCCTCCCACCCGTCGGTGATCAGCGTCAACGGTGAGACCGGCGAGGTCACCCAACCCCAGGGCGCCGATGCCGAGATCACCCTGACCGCCACCATAAGCCTGGACGGCGAACAGCAGACGAAGACCTTCGCCGTCACCGTCAAACACCAGGGCCCGCCGGACCCCATCGCCGCCTTCGGCTTCGAGGACAGCCTGGCCGACAGCCGCGGCAACTTCGCCGCCGGCACCCTGGTCGGCAACCGCATCGACCAGAGCGGCGGCTCTGTCAGCTACAGCGATGGCGTGGTGGGCAGAGCCCTGGTGCTGGACGGCAACTCCGGCGTGGTGCTGGCGGACAACCTGATCACCGACCACAACTACAGCTTCACCCTGTGGCTGAACCCGGCAGCGCTGTCCGCCTACAGCACCAGCTTCTTCGGCTGGGCCACCACCGACAGCTGGATCAGCCTGTTGCCCAACGGCTTCGGCGCTGACACCATGCTCTGGTCCGGTAGCGATTTGGGGACGGGCTGGTACGACGCCCACACCAGTGAGCAGATACCCCAGGACGCCTGGAGCCAGCTGGCGGTCACGGTCAACGGCGGCGAGGCCAGGGTGTATATCAACGGCGCGCTGCAATTCAGCGGCAGCAACTTCCCGGATGTCTTCTCACCGGCGGCAGCGACGCACTTCGCGCTGGGGGTCAATTACTGGGATGCGCCCTATCGGGGGATGGTGGACGAGCTAAAGATTTACGGAGAGGCGGTTTCGGCGGAGGATGTGCTCGAACTGTACCAGTTGGAGCTACTCGGAAGCGCCGAATAAGCCCTTCCGTCACCGTCTTATACTTTCTTGAGCGGGCGCCGGCACGGCGCCCTGCCTTTTCATATCACAACACAGGCTCTGTTCGGTGCCACAATTTAGCGGCCGAGGATTGCCGTCTCCCTGCGCCGTGATATAAATGTCACGCTTCCAGCATCGGGCAACTGGGAACCGTCGATACCCTGCGGGAAATATCGGATCCAAGAACCGGTACCTAAGACATAAGTTCTCGCCGAATAAATTCGATGAATTAGCCCATATAGCAGCAAACCAGCCAAGCGCTAGGAACAAATAACATACCAATTACACCGGCTCACCCCGCTCCCCCCTCATCACAGTGCCAATGATCAAGTGTATTAAGGAGAATTCACATGTTTACAACGGCTCAATGGACGAATACCCGCCGTGTCGACCATATCGAAATCCTCGGCTTTCACCCCCGCGTTCGAGGGCAGGGCAACGGCCTGACCAACCTCAAGGTTTTTGACGCGGATGTGGCCGCCTATGGGCAGGCAAATAACAACTTCGACAGGGTCACCGCTCTCGGCGCCATTATCCAGCAGACCAGGGCCTACCTGAGCCTGCCGGCGAACACAGTGCCGCAGCGCTACGTTACTGCCGTCAGTTCGCTGTTGCAGTCGGCATCACTGGACTTCAATCAAATATGTGGCGCCCTCTACCAGGCCCAGCGCACTGCCGACCTGACCGCGCTGGCTGCACACAACGCCCTGGCGCCCAAGGCTGTTTCGCTCAATGTGTTTTATCTCGCCCCGGTAGGGGCTCCCCCGGCACCACCAGCGTTGGCAGCGGTAGACACAACCATTAACAACCATATTACCAGTGCGAACAACGCCGCCGGATACCAGCAGGCAGCAATCACCTTCAACCGGGTGAATGCGGCAGCTACGGTAGCAACCCAGACCGCCGCCGGCGACTCGATTCTCCTGCCCGCGGTTCCGGCTGTACCACCGGCGCACCAGGGCGCTTTCGCCGATGGCGGCATAGGCGGCCCCAGGTTGATCACCTACTGCAATGCCTTCGCGGGCGCGGCGAACTCCATCGATGTCGTTTACCTGGACCGCTACGACCAGCCCGATGTACAGGGAAGAACATTCCGCGCAGGGCAAAATTACAATGGTGCAATTCCCAACCGGCCCATAGTGACCGTGACTTTGAATCCGCCTGCGGGCGGAGCGGCCACCTACCCGACGACGCTGGCCCACGAACTGGGCCATGCGTTGACCGGTGCACCGGATCATTCCGCCGATGCCGCCAACCTGATGGCCGGCGGCAATATCAGAAATGGAAACAACAATTTTACCGACGGGCAAATTGCCTGGATTCGCAACAACCCTTACACCTGAAGCGGTTGAATTCACACCCTTCCAACGAATCCGGCCGAAGCTGCTGCCGATCCATATCGACAGCTGCTTCGGCCGGAAGCGCGTAGACAACAGTCGAAGAGTGCTGCCGCTTAGGCAAGTGGTATTTTCTTTACCTCTATGGCAACACCCATATGGTCGGTAACTGCAACCGCCTCGCGTCCCTCCGGCGCACACTGGGACAGGTACACCATCCGATTGAATGCTACCGTCCCGGTGTTGTAGACCGCTATATCGTATTTCTTCTTGGCAGAGCTGTTGGTACCACCGAAGCTCCGCTGATAGGAGTCGAGGGGCACGATATTGGTATCCGGGTGGGCGTCCGCGAAATCCTGGCCCAGTGCCGTCTTTAAAACCCGCTCGGTAAATCCGTTACTCGGCTGGTTGGTATCCCCCATAATGACATCGATAACCCCGCCTCCCTGCGCCTGCAGCAGGCTGTTCCTGATCCTGCCGTAAAAGTTTGCCGCCTTGCTCTCATCCGTCGCATATTTGTTGGGCACATGGACGAAGACAGCGATCACGCCGTAACTCTTGATCGCAGCCCAGCCCTCCCCCTCGCCGAGATAAGTAACTGAATTTGTATTATGGGTATGAATGCTGAAGCAGTTACACGCCCTCTGGGCCGATGAGGCGGCAAACAGGCTGCCGGCATTCTGCTGCATACTGCTCCACTCGCTGTGAGAGCTGTCGAGCTCGCCGTAGACAAGTACATCACAGGATCCCTGGAACTCGCGGTAGATATGCTGATGGGCCTGCCGCGCCTTGCCCTCGATCATCCTGAGAAATCGTTTGTCGTCAACTTTGGGGACCTTCTTCCCCTGCTTTACGACTTTATCCATGGTTCCCACAGGCGCAGAGCGCACAAGCTCGGCGGGGCCCTGTATCGGAAGATGCGGCTCCACCCCATCGGCGGTGGGCATGCTCAGCATCCACTTGTCGCTGTTCTGTGCGATCCTGTTGTGCGTGTCGATGGTGAAGCCCTGTGAATTCGAGGCGCTGATGCCGTGGCGGGAGCTGGTAGTGGAGTTCAGGGACTGGTAGGCAAAAATGGGCACTTCCGTTTACCTCTGTTTGGTTTACTTGAGCGGTTGGCTGTTACTGATAGCCTGTATATGAAGCAAAAATTTTTCGGCTATTAAATGAATTCATAATTCCGATACAGGCAGGGCAACTATTACCGCTTATCGTGTCCAATTCCATCCCCGTAAAGGAGAATTTGGCGCGAAAGACTTCCATGAATATTGCGCTGCTTCTCGAACTCACATACTGGTTAGGCGGCATGCCCCTTAGCCTCAATAGTATTATTTAGACCTTTATTCAGAAAAGGAAAACTTCCCCCAGGTCGACCTATCGTTGTCTTTCGCTTTTTCGGGATAAAAGAAATCTGTCCACTTACCTTCGCGTTTAATACTTACGCCAAACATCATATTCCAGCTGCTACCTGGAAACTTTTTTCGTAACACTTGGACTTGCCTGTGTAATCCTCTAAAGAATTTAGGGCGCCTTCCATTTTCGGTATCTTCATAACCAAAATAGGGCACCCAGAACCCAGTCCAATCTCTGAGAACCCACGTCTCGGGTTCACTCCACCCTTTGCCTGTCAGCACTTGCTCTCCCATTTGAGCGGAGAGATGAAACTTGTGGAGATGGCCAGTTTCTGCATTTTCTATGTAAAGATCCAAGACCGTGGTATCTCCTGATTTTCCTTTGGCGCAAATATACAGGGAGTCTTTATCGTGCATTAGATAAATGGAAGCCTCTGCTGCCAGCTCGATCTTTGTTGCTGCCTGCCATTCATCTTTCTCGCAACGGCCGTCTAATAGTGCCGCTTTGTTGGTTGGGTTGATCGCGATGGTTTCGGAAGCATTGGCTCCGTTGGTTGCGAATGACAGGGCGACGCTCAATAACAGCAGTTTTGACATATTCTGCATGGGATTCCTCGGGTTGTTGCGGGTTTTGGGTCTTATAATGCCGCGCTCGGCTTGACCGCTTGTTAGGCGCCAATACGGCCATACTCATTGGGAATCCTGTTGCCCTAGCTCCTGGGCAAGTCCGATGAGAATTTGTTCTGGACCACGAATGTAGCAAAGCCGGTAAATGTTTTCGTAGTTGACTACCTCATCGACCACCGACGCACCTAGCTTTCTGAGCCGGGCGATGGTGTCATCGATGTTCTCGACAGTGAACATGACGCGCAGGTAACCCAACGAATTCACTGGGGCCGTGCGGTGATCGGACGCAATAACGGGGGCATCGAAGCGCGAGAGCTCAAGGCGGCTGTGGCCGTCGGGCGTGCGCATCATGGCGATCTCGACGCGCTGACCGCGCACTCCGGTGACGCGGCTGGCCCATTCGCCTTCGATGGGCATTCGACCTTCGAGGGTAAGACCGAGTTCGAGGAAGAACTCAATGGCGGCATCGATGTCTTCCACTACGATGCCGACGTTGTCCATACGCTTGACTGTCATGTTTCCTCCATTGCACCTAACGAGGCTGTAGCCCCTCGGCCTCTTCTCTCTGGCCATATATTCATCCAGAGAATCGCGCTCCTACGTGAATTCTGGACATTTTTGCAAAAAGCATTTCAGGGCGCTCTCCGCACGAAAAATCTATCTACTCAAGAATCACTCGAGTTTCTCTACAGCCTCAACACCTGCAACAGCGGCCGAGCGTAGCGAGGTCCAGCCCCGCAGGGGCGATGCTGCTTGCACTTGTTGAGTGTTTACTGTTCATGGACATGTGCAAGTATATCTTGTGCTTTCAGTAATACATAAGCGGGCTTATGAAGCTGCGCATCTATTTGTGATTCATGTCCAGACTTATGACCAATGAGTAGTTGCAAAATTGGTAATAAACCGCCAACCCCCGGTAAAACTTGGTCTGTTGCGACGCCGTAGGCGGTAGTGTTCAGAATTCTGTGTCATTTCTTTACCATACGCAAAAAAGAGATGACTCATGACCAAACCTACGTTCGATATGGATGCCGCTGTCAAGGCGCTGCGTGAGGG
>NZ_JCBAJA010000014.1:0-125553 GCF_059834885.1 Microbulbifer sp. SE14
AACCCAGCGTTTGACTTCTTGCTCCTCGATAGGAGACAGCTTTCTGCCACGCCCCGGCCTAGCTTTAGGTGCCAATGCATCGATGCCTTTTTCCCGTGCAATTTTTAACCAAGGGAAAATGGTTCTGCTACCCAGCCCCAAACTACGAGTGACTTCTGCTGCAGACTCCCCATCAAATACGCGCTGAACGGCGATTTTTCGTATGAGGTGTTGCTCTTCTGTGCTAAGTTTTCTGGCGTCGTATTTCATGCGCGCCATGATACCATGCTGTATTGATTATTTCCGCTCTATTAGTAACCGCGGTCGAACTGCATGCCCTCTACGATCTCCAGCTCATTGACCAGGCCGGAACCCTCCTCGATGGTAATGACACCGTCGCGGCCGACGGTGTCCATGGCCCGGGCGATGATATTGCCGATATCCTCGTCGCCGTTGGCAGAGATGGTGCCCACCTGGGCGATGGCCTTACCGGTGTCGCAGGGGATCGACAGCCGGTGCAGCTGCTCCACCGCGGCGCTTACCGCCTGGTCGATGCCGCGCTTGATATCCATCGGGTTCATGCCGGATACCACCGCCTTGAAGCCCTCCTGCATGATCGCCTGGGCCAGCACCGTGGCAGTAGTGGTGCCGTCGCCGGCCACTTCCGAGGTCTTGGCGGCCACCTCCCTCAGCATCTGCGCGCCCATATTCTGGAACTTGTCCTCGAGCTCGACCTCCTTGGCCACGGATACACCGTCCTTGGTCACCGCCGGCGGGCCGAAGCGCTTTTCGATAATCACGTTGCGGCCCTTGGGGCCCAGGGTGGCCTTGACCGCATCGGCGAGTATCGCCGCACCGGCGATCATCTGGGTGTGGGCATCGGTTCCGAATTTGATTTCCTTGGCTGCCATGGTCCTTCTCATCGCCTCGATGACTTTACAAATGAATAAGGGCCCGCAAGGCCCTTATCGGTAACAATACTCAAACTCCGGCGGCTTCCGTTACTGGACAGTGATCCGCTTGGGTTTGGAGACCTCGCGTTTGCCGATGGTAACGGTCAGCACACCGTCCTTGCCCTTGGCGGAGATCTTGTCGGGGTCGGCGGCTTCGGGCAGGGCGAGGCGGCGGTAGAACATGCCGTGGGAGCACTCGGAGCGCATATAGCCCTCCTTTTTCTCCTCCTTTTCCCACTTGCGCTCGCCGCGGATAACCAGGTTGCCGTTGTCCAGGCTGACCTCGATATCCTTGGGGTCCACCCCGGGGATATCCGCCCGGAGCAGGAACTTGTCGTCCTCCTCAATTACATCGACGGTCGGCGACCACTCGCGGGCCGCCATCTCGCCCTCCTCCTCGAACAGGGAGGGCCAGCGCTCGTTCATGGCCCGGGTGAGCTGGTCGAAATCCTCCTGAAAACGGTGCCACAGGTCGGTGGGCCTTCTGGCTGGGAGTCTCATGGTTTCCTCTCTTCAATTTGCGGGGGGGTAAGTGCCGTTAAACGGCAGGGATTGACAAAAAAATTATAGTCAGCGGAACAGTAGCGGGCGGCTTGGCGGGCGCGGGAATTACTGCCCGGGCGTTCGCGAAGCCGGCTCAAAAACCACGGTCACCCGGTGCTCCCCGCCGTCATCCGCCAGCGGGACGCGCTCGCCGCTGATTCTCTCGCCGTCCAGGGTCAGCTCGGCAATCTCCTGCGGACAACCGCCGCAGTTCTGCACCTCAATTTCATAGCGGCTGCCGCCGAAGCCCAGCGACAGGCGATAGCTGTCCCAGGATTCCGGCAGGCAGGGTTTGATCTCCAGGCTGTCGCCATCGAGGATTCTCGCCCCCAGCAATGCCTCCAGTGCGCCGCGGTACAGCCAGCCGGAAGCGCCCGAATACCAGGTCCAGCCGCCGCGGCCCACATGGGGCGGCACGCCGTAGACATCACCTGCCAGCACATAGGGCTCGGTGCGATAGCGCTCTACGCCCTCGGCGCTGTCGGTGTGGGTGATAGGGTTGATCAGGTCGAAGAGATGCCAGGCCCGCTCGCTGTGGCCGAGGCCGGCGGCGGCCCAGACCGCCCAGGTGGCGGCGTGGGTGTACTGGCCGCCGTTCTCGCGGATGCCCGGCGGATAGCCCTTGATATAGCCGGGATCTTTCTTGGTGCGGTCGAAGGCCGGCTTGAGCAGCAGTATCTGCCGCGCGTCTTCGTTCACCAGGTGTTGGTAGGCGGAATCCATTGCCTCGCGGGCACGCTCGGTCACTTCCCCCTGGGACAGCACAGACCAGGTCTGCGCGATCAGGTCGATCTTGCACTCGTCGCTCAGCTTCGAGCCAATCGGGGTGCCGTCGTCGTAGTAGGCGCGCCGGTACCAGGCGCCGTCCCAGCCACTCTCCTCCACCTGCTGGCGGAAGTTTTCCCCCAACTGCCGGTAGTGCTCCGCCAGCGCCTCGTCACCGATGTAATCACAAAGGGGGGCCATATCGCGGCAGACCCGCAGCAGGAACCAGCCCATCCATACGCTCTCGCCGCGGCCGGTGGTGCTGATGCGGTTGAAGCCGTCGTTCCAGTCGCCGTTGCCGATCACCGGCAGGCCGTGGGGACCCACGGCACTGGCGCGCTCTATCGCGCGGCAGCAGTGTTCGTAGAGGGAACCGGATTCGGCGCTGGTCTCGTACTCCGCGTAGCGCTCGTGCTCATCCTTTTCCAGCGGCGCGCCCTGAAGGTAGGAAACCGGCTCGTCCAGGATTCCGTAGTCGCCGGTGGTACGAATGTACTGGGCGGTGACAAAGGGCAGCCACAGCAGGTCGTCGGAACAGCGGGTGCGCACACCGCGCAGTGGATCCTCGTGCCACCAGTGCAGCACGTCGCCATCCTGGAACTGCCGCGAGGCGGCGCGCAATATATGCTCGCGGGTCCATTCCGGGTGGGTCCACAGCAGTGCCTGCACATCCTGCAACTGGTCGCGGAAACCGAAGGCGCCGCTGGACTGGTAGAAGCCGCTGCGCCCCCACAGGCGGCAGGCCAGGGTCTGGTACGGCAGCCAGCGATTTACCATCAGCTCGGTGGCCTTGTCGGGCACCTCCACCTGCACTCTGCCCAGGTAGTTTTCCCAGAATTGCCCGAACTGGACACGGGCATCCTCAGCTCTGTCCGCATTCCTGAACTCCCTGGCCAGTTCCAGCGCCTGCGCCCGATCGCGGCCCTCCCCCATTGCAAAATAGACCTGCTGGGTCTCGCCGGCGGCCAGGTCGATATGCACCTGGTAGGCGGCGCAGGGATCACCGCCGCACTGCACCCGCCCCGAGAGGCCGATGCGAAACAGCGCCTCCGGCGCTTCCAGTCCCGCGGAGCCGCCGGCGCTGCCGAGAAACTCGTGCCGGTCGGCGGTCAGGCCGTGGGGCGGCAGGCTGGCGGTCAGGAAGGCGACGCCGGGCTTGGGGTCCGGCACGAAGGCGTTGCGGGCCAGCAGCGCATTGCTGTCGGATTCGAATTCGCTGACCAGGTGCGGCCAGCTGCCGGCCCGGGTCAGCCCCTGCACCCATTCCACGTAATAGGTCGCAGTCAGGCGCCGGGGCCTGTCCCAGCAGTTCTTCAGCGTCAGGCGGCCTATCTTTACCGGTGCCTCGCGGTCGACAGTGATGTGCCAGGACTGCTCCAGACCGTGGCTGTTGTGGCGCCATTCTGTATAGCCGGCGCCGTGGCGCACCTGGTAAGGGGCGTCGGCGGGCCGGGGGGCCGGAGTCGGTGTCCAGACCTCGGCCGTCTCCTCGTCGCGCAGGTAGAGCGCCTCGCCGCTGGGGTCGAGCACCGGGTCGTTGTTCCAGGCGGTCAGCCGGTGCTCGCCGCTGTTGCCGCTCCAGGTACAGCAAGAGCCGCCTTCGGACACCAGGCAGCCGAAATCCGGATTGGCGATCACATTGACCCAGGGCGCCGGCGGGCGCTGCCCCGGTTCCAGGTGCAGGATGTACTCGCGGCCGTCGGCGGAGAAGCCGCCGATGCCGTTGTCGAATAACAGGTCATTCCGGCGCTGCAGTTCCGGCGTCGGCTGCGACTCGGACTCGGCGCCGAGTACCGGCACAAAGGGTGGCAGCGGCTGCAGCTGCGCCTGCAGCGTCGCGGTGCCACTTTCCAGTTGCGCGGCCACCGGGCCGGCGGAGGAATCCAGTACCGCGCGGGCGGCCGCCAGCAGTCGAATGCGCTCGGCACCGGGCAGTTCCTGCCCGGCCACCATCACCACCGAGCCGGCCAGCTTGCGCAGGGTGCGCCCGCGGATGTCGGCGATCATATCCTGCAGCCGGTCGCGGGCCTGTTGGGCATAGCCGGCGGACTCCTCGTCGATGATCACCAGGTCCACCGCCAGGCCGCGCCCGCACCAGTAGGTATGCGCCTGCAGTATCGGCTCGGCAAAGCCGATCTCCTGCTCGTTGCGGATCTGCACCAGCAGTATCGGGTTGTCGCCGGAGATACCGCGGCTCCAGAGACCGGGCTGGATGTGGCGGGCGCGGGCCAGGGCCCGCGAGGGCGCGCGCAGGGCGCCGGCGGGGGCCAGTACCAGCGACAGCAGATCCATCATCCAGTGCATGTCCCCGGCGCCGACGCGCAGATTGCGCAGTTCGTGCTCCGATTGCATGCGCGCCAGGTCGAACACCCAGCGCGCCTTGGACCGCGAGCGGTAGGCGCGCAGCGTCGACAGCAGTTCCCGCCGGGATTTGCTCACCCCGGTCAGGTAGACCACTTCAATTTCCGACTGTGGCGGTATCACCACTTCCTGCGCCGAGGCAATCACCGGGTCCAACACCGGGCCGGTGGTGCCGCTGAAGCCGGCCAGCCCGTTCTCCAGCGGCTGCTGTAGGGCTTGGGGCCGCGCCGGCGAGCCGCCGCGGCCGAGGAAGCGCATTCGATCCGTCTCCCAGCCCAGCCGGTGGCGTACATCGGATTGCACCAGCACGCTCGCGGCCAGGTAGATCGGCTTTTCGTCGCTGCCGCGCGGCCGGCGCCGGTAGAGCATCACCTGTTCGTCGGGCAGGTACTGGCTCTCCACAAACAGCTTGGCGAAGGCCGGGTGGCGCAAGTCCTCACGCTCCGGCGCCAGTACCACTTCGGCGTAGTCCGCCAACAGCAGGCGGCGCTCGCGATCGCTCTCGTTCTTGATGATCAGCCGCCGCGCCTGGATGTCGTGCTGGGAACTGAGCGCTATGTGCAGGCGGCAGAAGAGTTCCGCCTCGCGGCGCTGGAGTTCGACGCCCTGGGGGGAGAAACTGGCGGCGCAGTGGCTGGCGTCGCCACCACAGGGCGCCAGTCCCACGGAGAAGAGTTCGCCACTGTCCAGGTCGCGCACATAGCACCAATGCCCCCACTGGTGCCGGGTGGTATCCGGCTGCCAGCGGGTCACGGCGATGTTGTGCCAGTAACTGCCGCCGGCGCCGTCCGCAGACTGCACCAGGGTGTAGTGGCCATTGGAGAGCAGGTTGTACTGGGGGAAGGGTCTCTGTAAGTCGGGCCACCAGCTTTCCAGCGCTACTTCGACGTGGAAGCTGCGCAGGACCCCGGGCCGTTTCCAGGGCCTGAGCGCCGGCGGCGCCGCCGGGATGCGCTCGTGCAGCAGCGGCGTCAGGCCGGCGATGCGCACATCGCTGTGAAAGCGGCGCAGCATGATGTCGCCGTGGAAGAAATTGTTCAGGGCCAGCAGGATCATGCCCTGGTGATGGCTCATATAGGAGCGCACCGTACGCGCCCGGCGCGGCGCCGGCTTGGCGGTGCGGCCGAAGTCGATCGCCTCGTAGAGGCCGAACTGGCCGTAGCCTCCGTGGCTGCGCAGCTGGCGCAGGTTCTGCACCACCGCGTCGGCGCCGAAGGGCAGCGCCATCATTGAGGAGTATGGCGAGACGACAATACGTTCGCCCAGGTCGCGGCGGAAACCGATACCTGGCACGCCGAAGGCGCGATATTGGTAATGCAGGTGGCTGTCGAGTTCGTAGTAGCCGGACTCGGCGATGCCCCAGGGCAGCCCGAAGCGGCCGGTGAACTCCCGGTGGACATCGATCGCGGTGCGACAGGCGCGCCCGATCAGGCTATGGTCCGGGGTTTCCATCAGCAGCCGCGGCATCAGGTATTCGAACAGGGTCGCGCTCCAGGACATCAGCACCACCCGCCGGTGCAGGCGCCGGAAGGGGCGCTCCAGGTGGCGCCAGTGGCGCGCCGGTATATCGCCCTTGGCGATGGCCAGGAATCCGGTCAGCCGCGACTCCGACGCGAGCAGGTCGTAGTAGTTGGGATCCAGCGCCGCATCGGTGACGTTGTAGCCGATATGGAACAGGTGGCGGTCCGGGTCGTACAGGAAGGCGAAGTCCATCTCCTCGACCCAGTCCCGCGCCCGCGCGGCCAGATCCTGCAGTTCGCCGCTGTAGCTGTCGGCGTTTTTGCGCGCCGTCTCGAGGGCGCGACGCAGTTTGTCATTCCAGTCGCCGGCCTCCTCGCGCAGCTGCTCCGCCACGGCGCCGAGGGAGTCCTGCAGTTCCGCGAGTTTTCTCTCCGCCCTGCTGCAGGTTTCCGGCAATGTCGACAATGCGATAGGCGCATCCAGAATCTCCGCCAGGGTGCGGAAACACTCCCCGGCCTTTCCGCTGGCCCGGTATGCCTCCGGAGGTTTCTGCAGCAGCCGCTGCCAGGGCTCCAGCTTTTCCTGGTAGCGCCGCGCGGTTACCTCGTGGCGGTGCAGCTCGTCGAACCAGTGGCGCAGGCGTCCCAGTGCCTCGGCGCTGAAGTTCTTCTCGTCGCTCTCGATAACCCCCAGCATCCGTTCCTGCAGCGCCGGCACTTCCCGTTCGTAGATCTCATTGATGACCTGCCACCAGCGCCCCTGTTCAGCGCCCTCTTCCAGCCGCCCGCGCAGCTCCGCTATTTCCGCCCTGATTTTCTGTAGTTCCGCCGAGGTGGTTGCCACCTCCGGCTGCAGGGCTTCCGTCACCACGCCGAGGGTATCCGCGATACCTAGCACCAGCGGGCGGCCGCTCAGCGGCTCCGTCAGCAGTTCTTCCAAACCGCGGGCCAGGGTCAGCAGGCTGCCGGCCAGGTTGCCGCTGTCCACGGTGGAGACGTAGCGCGGGTTCAGCGGGTGCAGCTCACGGGTCTCGTACCAGTTGAGGAAGTGCCCGCGGTAGCGTTCCAGCCCGCGCATGCGGTCGAAGCTGTTGTTGAGCCGCGCAAGCAGCAGGGTCAGGTCCAGGTAGCCGAAGTCGTAGGCGCTGAGGATGCTCAGCAGGCCGAGGCCGATATTGGTGGGCGAGGTGCGCCGCGCCAATACCGCCAGGGGTTCCTCCTGGTAGTTGTCCGGCGGCAGCCAGTGGTCGTCCGGGCCCATGAAGTGCTCGAAGAAAAACCAGGTACGCCGGCTCAACAGGCGCAGCTCGCGCCTATCTTCCTCGGTCAGGGGCGGGGGTTCGATCCGGTGCGGCCGGTTGATGCGGTGGATCAGCTGCGGCACGAACAGCCAGGCCAGCAGCAGCGGCGCGGCGGGCAGCAGGTTGGCGGGTGCCGACAGGAGCAGACCCATAGTGGCGAGCGCAGCCAGGGCCGGCGAGATCCACAGTTCCCGCCAGGCGCCGTTGGCTGTCAGGGCGCTGCTCACGGAGCGATTCACGTGGGCCGCCGAGGTCCACTCCAGCAGGCGGCGGCGGGAAATGCCCAACCGATAGAGAGTGCGCACTATTGCGTCCAGCGCATTGGCCGCCTGTGCCGGCAGCAGGGCCAGCGATAGCAGCCAGTGCAGGAAGCGCTGTTGCAATACCGCGGGACCGCCGCGCAGGTGGTGGTGGGCACGGCGGAGATCGGCAACGCTGCGCCACAGCATCGACAGCAGTTCCAGCCACACCGGTGCCGCCGACAGCAACAGCAGGCCCAGGGTCCAGGTCCAGGCACTGCCCGGCAGCCAGCCACTCCAGGCCAGCAGGAAGAGTGCCAGCAGGCAGGGCGCCTCCAGGCTGCGGCGCAGGTTGTCGGCGATTTTCCAGCGGTGGATCGATGGCAGCGGGTTGGCTACTTTCTCGCCGCCATCGATCGAAACCCGCTTGCGCAGCCAGGGCAACAGCTGCCAGTCACCGCGTATCCAGCGGTGGGAGCGTCGCAGCAGGGCAAAGATATTGGGGGGGTACTGTTCATAGAAGACCGCGTCCGACAGCAGCGCGGCGCCGCCGATGGCCCCTTCCAGCAGATCGTGACTGAGTATCGCGTTTTCAGGCAGTTGGCCGGCCAGGCTCTGGGAGAAAACCTTCGGATCGTAGATGCCCTTGCCGGCGAATATCGCCTCGCCGAAAAGGTCCTGGTAGGCGTCGGATACCGCGTGGGTGTAGAGGTCGACACTGCGATCGCCGGAAAAAACCTCGGTGAAGACCGTCTCGACAGCGCCTGCGGGATCGGTTTCCAGCCGCGGTTGCAGGAAGCCGTAGCCGGCCACCACCCGCCGGCTGTCTCCGTCCACCTCCGCCCGGTTCAGCGGATGGGCCAGGGCTCCTATGAGACGCCGCGCCGTGCCGGGCGGCATCTGGCTGTCTGCGTCCAGGGTGATGACGTAGCGGGTTTTCTCCAGCAGCGCCCGGTCGCCATAACAGGTGGTGAAACTGTGGTCGTCGTGCCTTTTCAGCAAGCGGTTGAATTCGATCAGCTTGCCGCGTTTGCGCTCCCAGCCCATCCAGCAGTTCTCCGCCGGGTTCCAGCGCCGCTCGCGGTGCAGCAACAGGAAGGGCGCCCTGCCCTCGCTGGCCGCATAGCGCTCGTTCATTGCCTGCAGTGTTTCCCGTGCGACTTGCAGCAGTTCGTCGTCTCCCTCTGCGTTCTGCGAAGCGGCATCGGAAAAATCGCTGAGCACGGCATAGACGAGATTTTCATCGCCGTTGTTGAGGAAATTGATCTCCAGGCATTCGAGGGTTCTCCGCACGTCTTCCGCGTCGGCAAACAGCACCGGCACGACAACCACGGTGCGGCAGCTCTCCGGTATTCCGCGCTCGAAATCCAGCTTGGGCAGTTTGCGCGGCGACAGGCTGTGGGTGATAAGCCCGTTGACCAGCCCCAGCGCCAGGCCGAGCACGGGCACCGCGGCAATCGCCGCCACCAGCAGTGTCAACCCGATGCCGGTTCCGCCCGCGAGCAGGTATACGGCCAGCGCAATCAGCAGCGGCAGGGAGAAGATTGCCAGCGCGGAAAAATAGACGCGGGACGCCCAGTGCAGCAGTGACCGGTACAGGCGCTGGCTGAAGGCCGGGCGGTACTCCAGCGCGGCTTCCAGCTGCGCCCGCCCGTCGCCCACAAGGTAATAGCCTACATGCCGCTGGCGGCTGTCGACTGCCTGATCATCGCTCAGTTCCACCAGGCGCTGGGCCACCAGGTGTTCGGCGCGGCCGCTGCCGCGCGCCAGCTTCTCGATGGCGCTGCGGTAGCTGTCGCGGGTCTCGAAATCCATCTCCCCGTATGCACCCGCCGGATCTGACCGCAGTATCCGCTCCACGCGGTTTAGGGATTCGACGAAGTCGCGCCAGTCGTGGGCGCGCAGTTCGCGCAGGCTGATGATGGCGCTGGCGATGCCGACGCTGCCCCCTTCATCGGCTTTCTGCGCCAGGGCGTCCTCGGCGAACTGTGCCAGCTGCTGAAGCAGGCTGAGGCGCAGCAGTGCGGGCAGCGCCCAGAGTTCGCCGGTGGTGAGTATCGTCTCCTGTTGGTATTCATCCACCAGCTGTTGGATGGACTCGATATCCAGCGGCTGCTCGATGTCGGCCACCAATGCTTCGGCCAGGGCGCGAGCGCGCAGGTCGGTGCGCCCTTCCGCGGCGGATATCTTCGGCAACTGGCGGAGGTAATTGCTTGGCAGGGATTGGCGCACCAGCTCCAGCGCTTCCTGCACCACGTGGCGGTTGTCGAGCAGCCACTCTTCATTGCGGGTACCCTTCTCCCCCGCCTCCACGCGCGCGGCGAGGCGCCGGTAAACATCCTGGAAATCCTTTTCCAGTTCTCGAAGGTCGGATTTGAGCCGGTAGGGGCGCCCGCTATCCACGAGGTGCCGGTGGCGCTTGGCGAGCGCGTCTATGTCCTCGATGCGCTTTTGTGCTTCATCGAGACCCCGATCGTCGGTGCCGGTTTTTGCGGCCCCTTGCGCCGCAGGACGCGATGATTTCGGGCGCCAAAAGAATTTGCGCCCCGCAGAGGACTTGTCCCTTTTCCCGTGTTTCACTTTCATCGATTAGCAGAGCTGTCTTCCGGAAGAGTCGGGTGGCGTATCTCACAAAGGTCGGCGCCGGCCCGCAAGGCCTGCAGCTGGGCTTCGGGCAGGTCCTGGAAGACCAGTACCGGCAGGTCGCTCTGGCACATCACGGTATGGCAAACAGTGCCAGTGACCTGCTGCGCCCCGCTCTGCCAGTCGTGGGCGCTCATGGCAATCAGGTCTACGTTCTCCTCGGCAGCAGTGGTACAGATGCATTCCGGGACATTCTGGGCCACGAGCAGCCGCGGGCGCACCTTGATGCCATTCTGCAGCTGCCGGGCAACTTCCTCCAGGTAGGCCTCGGCGGCGCGGCGGTTGCACTCGACAAATTTTTCCCGCGTGGCGTGTTCCTCGCGGGTGATAGGCATTCGCCGGGGCATCTCCGGCACCGCGATGACCTGCAGCAGGAGTAACTCCACTTCCTCCCCGCGCATCATGGACGCCACCTGGCAGGCCACCCACTCGGAGCGCGGGGAGCCGTCCATCGACACCAGGATGCGGTGATAGGCTCTCTTTTCCGTATCCGCCGGCGTCTCCGCCGGCCGCACGATCATGAAGGAGCGCCCGGAACCGCTGAAGACCTTTTGCGCGGTGCTGCCGAAGTCGAAGCGGCTCACGCCCCCCTTGCCGTAGGCGGTAAACACGATCAGGTCGATATTCATCTCTTCGCAATACTCAACGATCTGCTCGGCAGGTCGCCCTTCAACGACAGACAGTGTCACCGGGATATCCCGTTTGGAGATCCGCTCCGCAAGTCGGTTCAGGTAACTCCTGAGTTCCGCCCGCCGCAATCGCCAGTCCACCGGATCGATAGTCTGCTCGTGGTCATCGGCGTGGGACTCGGACTTCTGTACATGCAGCAGGTGAATTTCCGCACCACTGTTGCGCGCGAGCGTCACTGCGTGGGCAATGGCCTCCTCCGCGAGAGAAGAGCCGTCGAGAGGCAGTAAGATGTGTTTGAAGGGCATGCCTGTTTCCCCTGACCGGATCCGGACAGTGTCGTTATTGACGGTTTGTTTGAAGAAGATACAGGTGTCAGCAGTATTATTTGAGCGGGTCAGGCCCAGTTATTGCCGACCTTCAATATGCGAATTGTGGGATTGCAAGACGCGATTTGAGCTTAGTCGGCTATGGTGAGGAGTACAAAGGAGCGCTTCAACTCGGGTTGAAAGAAGAGCCAAAATGGCGATCGTCGAAGAACACGCAGAATAATGCCGGACGCAAACTTTCGTGCCTGCTGGAGCCGTGGAGGAGACACCCGCCAGCGGCGATCAGATGCTCAAGAGCCCCCCCACCGCCGCTGGATGCCTCGAAGACTCTGGCCGGCAACCAGTGGAATCACGCTCATGACGAGAACCAGCCCCCAGCTCCGCCAGGTGAGTGCTCTCGTTTCCAGCAGGTCGGACAAGCCGGGGAGATATACCGCTGCGACGAGCAAAACAATGCAGAGGGCTATCGCTGCCCATACCCAGGGATTGCGCGTCACTTCATTGCGCAGCATCCCCGACTTCGAACTCCGCAGGTTGAACGTGAACCAGAGTTTCCCGAAGGCCAGCGTGAGAAATGAGATGGTGATGGCCTCGAACTCGGTCACTCTCAGCCAGTGCTGCCCGAGCAAGAGGGCTCCGAGAACACAACCCGCGATCACCGCAGCGAGGCCGGAGATCTCGGCCCAATGATGCCGGGTAAGCACGCCCTCCCCCGGATCGCGGGGCGGCTCGCGCATCTCGTTTCCACTGGCTGGACCGACGCCAAGCGCCAGGGCGGGAAAGACATCGGTGAGCAGGTTCAGATAAAGAATCTGCAACGGCAGCAGAGGCAAGGTCCAACCCGCCACGGTCGCCACTGTCACGGCGATCACCTCGGCCACGTTCGTTGCGAGCATGAATATGACCGACTTACGGATATTGCCGAAAATGACACGGCCCTGTTGAACGGCAGCCACAATGGTCTCGAAGGCGTCGTCCGTCAAAACCATGTCGGCGACCTGCTTAGCGGCTTCGGTGCCGCGCTTGCCCATGGCGATACCAATGTCGGCCTTCTTGAGCGCAGGCGCGTCATTGACGCCGTCCCCGGTCATGGCAACAACCTCGCCGCGGTCCTGGTAAACGCGCACCAGGTTAAGCTTCTGTTCGGGACTCACCCGGGCGAAGATGTTCGCGCGGTAGATCTTGTCGCGCGCCCGATCGTCGAGTTGATCGGGATCGCCAAGTTCGCGGCCGAGCATGACGACCGTCTCGGGATCTTCCTCGTCGCCGACAATGCCCGCTGCATGCGCTATCGCCACGGCAGTTTCCGGCTTGTCGCCGGTGACCATTTCCACACGGATACCGGCGGCCTGGCAGGTGTCGATGGCCGCCTTGACCTCCTCGCAGGGAGGATCGAGCAAACCGACGATGCCGACAAAGCAGAGATCCTCGTACGGTTCCACCTCCTCGGATTCAGCCCACTTGTCCGCCACTGCCAGGATACGCAACCCTTCGCCTGCGAGTGCGTCCGACCGCTCGAGCCACTGGCTGCGCGCATCATCGCCGAGCGGCTCGGCATCGCTGTGCGTGGTCGCGATCCTGGTGCAAACGTCGAGCACCGCCTCTGGTGCGCCCTTCACCGCGACGTAGTACTGCTCACCCTGCCGGTGGAAGGTTGCCATTTTCTTCATTCGCGGCTCGAACTTCTCCACCCGGACCTCGGGCCTCTCTTCCAGCAGCGCAGCCCGTTCGATGCCGAGTATTTTCCCGCCTGCCAGCAGCGCCACTTCCGTAGGGTCGCCCCGCGGGTTGTCCTCGCCCTGGTCCTCTTCCAGGGAGGCGCCATTGCACAGGACGCCGACCTCCAGGGCGCGCCGGATGGTCCCGTGTTGCTCCAGCTCCCGGGGGCGCTCGTCATCGAGCGAGAGGTCGCCGTCGGGGGTGCGGATCTCGCGGAGCCGCATGCGGTTCTCGGTGAGCGTTCCAGTCTTGTCCGAGAAGATCACCCGCGTGGCGCCCAGGGTTTCGACAGCGGTGAGGCGGTTGACCAGCGCATTGCGCCTGGCCATCAGATACATGCCGTGCGCTAGGGCGATGGTGGCGACAATGGGCAGACCTTCGGGAATCGCGGCGATGCCGAGCGCCAGGGCCGTCTCGACGACAAGCGTGGCTTCCTGTCGCCGTATGACCAGGCCGATCACGGCGACGGCGGCCGCGATGCCGATGGTCAGGAGTGCGAGTCGCTGCCCCAGCCGGTCCAACCGTTTCTGCAGGGGGGTGACCATGGCTTCCGCCGTCTCGGCCAGCTCTGTGATACGACCGAGTTCGGTGTGTGCGCCCGTCACCACCGCGACCCCCACGGCCGTGCCATCGGCGATACTCGTGCCCTTGTAGAGCATATTCTTGCGTTCGGCGAGATCCGTGTCTTCGTCAATCGCGTCCACGGTTTTGCTGGACGGTACGGACTCGCCCGTGAGTGGCGCCTCATTGACCCGCAGATGCTCTGCTTCGACCACCCGCAGGTCTGCCGGTACCAGCGCCCCCGACTCGAGAAGTACTATATCTCCCGGCACTATGTCGGCGGCCCGAATCTCTCGCGCTTTTCCCGCCCGCCGCACGCAGGCCTTGTGCCCTCCGAGTTTGCGAAGAGCAGCCATCGAGCGCACGGCTTTCCACTCGCTGACGAACCCCAGGGCCGTGTTGATGACAAGGACGGCCAGCACGGCGAAGCCCTCGGGCAGTCGCCCCGTCGCAAACGCCAGGATGGCCGCACCACCGAGTAAGTAGATGACGATGCTGTGCAGCTGCGTGAGGAGAATACGCCACCACGGGCGCGTCTCTACACGCCGTAACTCGTTCGGCCCATACTTATTGAGACGGGCCTCTGCTTCCTCCGGGGCGAGGCCATCACCAGTCTTAACTTCAAGCTCCGCAAGAACATCCTTGACACCGCGGACGTGCCAGCTTCGCTTGCGCGATTGGTCTTGTTTCATTTCAATCTGAGGGGTCATCTGGTCCAACCCATAGCCCGCGTCACTGACCCTGCAACATTAGTTGAAAAAGTTTCCGGACCCTCCAATGAACGGTTCCCCGTGCCCCGCTTCGGCATCGGGAATAGAGCGCACCGGCCGCCATTGGCCCATACTTTATGAATGGGCCAATGGCCTCCATGACCACTTTGTTGAGAAGGCTGTCATGCGACAGGTAGAGGGTGAGCTACTACTGGACGAACTCGGCATCGAGCATTTGAAAGATGCCGCGGCATTTGGCGCCCTGTCCGACGAGGCGATCGCCTATCTGATGAAAAAAGGGCGCATCCACGCGCTGCGCAAAGGCGAGACACTCGTCAAGGCCGGCCAGCCCTCAGGTTCCTTCTTTATCGTTCTCAAGGGTTCGCTCGCCTATTACCAGGTGTTGAACAACCACGTCGAGCATATAAGCGATTTCCATTTCGGCGAGCAGATAGGATTCGTCACCATGATCGCGCTGACACCCTGGCCGGGAACAACGATAGCCACCAGTGACAGCCTGGTGTTGGAAGTGAATTCAAATGTCTTCTACACCTTTCACTGCGAAATGCCGCTGGACTTCGGCGTACTGCTGATCAACCTGTCCCGGGAGCTGGCGCGGAGAGTCCTGGGTTACATCCAGATGGTGGCGGAACTGAAAAGCACCAAGCGCTGACAAAGCCGGCCAGATGGCCGCGGCCACACAGCCTGCGAAAAGACTATGTCCCGACAGACGATCCGCAAAAGAAGCGAAGACTGGGAACTGGTGCCCAACCTGCTGGACTACGATGCGGCTCGGGAACACTTTTCCTGGGGGTACGAACAAGAAATGCTGGACGGCCTGCCCGGCGGCGGCCTCAATATCGCCCACGAGGCGGTGGACAGACACGCCTCCGGTGACAGGCGCGAGCACCTGGCGCTGCGCTGGCTGGGCAGGAACGGCGAGGCGACGGATTTCAGCTATGCCGACCTGAGTAAACTGACCAACCGTTTCGCCAATGTGCTGCGCGACCTGGGGGTGAAAAAAGGCGATAGGGTATTCGCCCTCAGCGAGCGCCTGCCGGCACTCTACATCGCCGCCTTGGGCACGCTGAAAAACGGCAGTGTTTTCTGCCCGCTGTTTTCCGCCTTCGGCCCCGAGCCGCTGCACTCGCGCCTTTCCATCGGCGAGGCCAGGGTGTTGGTGACCACCGAGGGGCTCTACCGGCGCAAGGTCGCATCGCTGCGCGAATCCCTGCCACAGCTCCAGTACATATTGCTGGTACGGGACCAGACCCAGCCCCAGGGCGAACCCGACGATACATTGGATTTCCAGCAACTGCTGGACGGCGCCTCGGACACCTTCTCCATCGAGAATACAGACCCCGAAGATCCAGCGCTGCTGCATTTCACCAGCGGCACCACCGGCAGGCCCAAAGGTGCCCTGCACGTGCACCAGGCGGTGCTGGCCCACCACGCCAGCGCGCGCCTGGCGCTGGACCTGCACCCGCAGGATATCTTCTGGTGTACCGCCGACCCCGGCTGGGTGACCGGTACCAGCTACGGCATTATCGCGCCGCTGACCATTGGTGCGACGATGATCGTCGACCGGGAGGAATTCGAGCCCCAGCGCTGGTACGGCATATTGCGCGATCACAAGGTCAGCGTTTGGTACACCGCACCCACCGCGGTGCGCATGATGATGAAGTACGGCGCCGAACTGGCGCGGCGGTTCGAACTGCCGGCGCTGCGCTTTATGGCCAGCGTCGGCGAACCCCTGAATCCGGAGGCAGTACTCTGGGGCCAGGAGGCCTTCGGCCTCCCCTTCCACGACAATTGGTGGCAGACCGAGACCGGCGGCATCATGATCGCCAATTTTCTCAGCCAGCCGATCCGCCCCGGCTCCATGGGACGGCCACTGCCGGGCATAGAGGCGGCCATAGTGCGCCCGCGTGAGGACGGCTCCGTCGAAATCGTTGAAGAGACCGGCAAGGAGGGAGAGCTGGCTCTGAAACGCGGCTGGCCATCGATGTTCCGCACCTACCTGCACGAGGAGGAGCGCTATAAAAAGTGCTTCCGCGGCGACTGGTACCTGACCGGCGACCTGGCGCGCCGGGACGGGGACGGCTATTACTGGTTCGTCGGCCGCGCCGACGACGTGATCAAATCCTCCGGCCATTTGATCGGCCCCTTTGAGGTGGAGAGCGCGTTGATGGAGCACCCGGCAGTGGCCGAGGCGGCGGCGATAGGCGTGCCGGAGCCGGTGGCCGGGGAGATCGTAAAGGCCTTCGTATCGCTGAAACCCGGTTTCGAGACCGGCGAGGCACTGCAGCGGGAGATACTGGCACTGGCGCGTAAACGCCTGGGCCCGGCGGTGGCGCCGCGGCAACTGCAGATCGAGAGCAGCCTGCCGCGCACCCGCTCCGGCAAGATCATGCGGCGGCTGCTGAAGGCGCGCGAACTGGGCCTGCCCGAGGGCGACACCTCCACGCTGGAGGGCAAGGAATGACAGAGAAACCCTCACAGGTCAGCCGCGAACAGGGACTGCGCTGGCTGAAGGATATGACCCGTGTGCGCCGCATGGAGGAGAAGTGCGCGGAGATCTACGGGCAGGAAAAGATCCGCGGTTTCCTGCATCTGTATATCGGCGAGGAGGCAGTGGCCGCCGGTGCCATGCCGGAACTGGGCGAGGACGCGGCTGTCGTCGCCACCTACCGCGAGCACGGCCACGCCCTGCTGCGCGGCATCTCCATGAACGCCATCATGGCGGAGATGTTCGGCAAGCTGGAGGGCTGCTCCCGCGGCCGCGGCGGCTCCATGCACCTATTCGATGCCGGGACCCGCTTTTACGGCGGCAACGCTATAGTCTCCGGCGGACTGCCCCTGGCCATAGGTCTGGCGCTGGCGGACAAGCTGCAAAAGCGCCAGCGCATCACCGCCTGCTTCTTCGGCGAGGGCGCGGTGGCCGAGGGCGAATTCCACGAATCCCTGAACCTGGCCGCCCTCTGGCAGCTGCCGGTGCTGTTTGTCTGCGAAAACAACCTCTATGCCATGGGCACCGCCCTTGCCCGCTCTGAATCGGTGACCGATATTCACCGCAAGGCGGAGGGCTACGGCATCTACTCCGCCGCGGCGGACGGTATGGATGTGACCTCGGTGAATACCGCGGTGCGCGATGCTGTGAAAAAAATCCGCGAAGAGCAAACACCGGCCTTCCTGGAAATGCGCACCTACCGCTTTCGCGCCCACTCGATGTTCGACCCGGAACTGTATCGCAGCAAGGAGGAGGTGGACCAGTGGAAGCAGCTGTGCCCGGTGGCCACCCTGACCGCGCGCCTGAAGGCGCAGCAGGTGATCGACGACGGGGATATCGCTGAGATTGAAAATGCGGTTACCGAGGAGATCCAGGCCGCCATCGACTTCGCGGAGGCGGGACACTGGGAGCCTCTGGAGGACCTGATGAAGGACGTCTACACCGAATGAGGCCAAACGAAACCACCCTGTAGGAGCGGCGGGGCGGCCATCCGCCCATGGCCGCAATCAATACTCGGTTAATTCGGAGAGTCCGATCGCGGCCATGGGCCGCTCCTGCAGAGAACGATCACGGGAATCGAGATGAAAATCACCTACCGCGAAGCCATGCGCGCCGCCCTGCGCGAAGCGCTGCAACAGGATGAGCGGGTCTTCCTGATGGGCGAGGACGTGGGCCGCTACGGCGGCTGCTACGCGGTGAGCCAGGGGCTGCTGCAGGAGTTCGGCGAGGAGCGCATCCGCGATACGCCGCTGTCGGAATCCGCGTTTGTCGGCGCCGGCATAGGCGCAGCGCTGGGCGGCATGCGCCCGATCGTCGAGGTGATGACGGTCAACTTCAGCCTGCTGTGCCTGGACCAGATAGTGAACACCGCCGCCACCCTGCGCCATATGTCCGGCGGCCAGTTCAGCGTGCCGGTGGTGCTGCGTATGACCACAGGCGCCGGGCGCCAGTTGGCCGCGCAACACTCCCACAGCCTGGAGTGCTGGTACGCCCACGTGCCCGGGTTGCGCGTTATCGCCCCGGCCACGCTGGAGGATATGCGCGGCATGCTGCGGGTGGCGCTGGAGGACCCTGATCCGGTGATCATTTTCGAGCACAACGCGCTCTACAACCGCGAGGGCGAGCTGGCGGAGGATGTGCGCGTCGAGGATATCCGCCGCGCCGAGGTCCGTCGGGCAGGCACGGATATCAGCCTGATCTGCTACGGCGGCAACCTGCACAAGAGCCTCGAGGCCGCCGATGCACTGGCACAGGACGGAATTGACGCAGAAGTGATCGACCTGCGTTCCCTGCGCCCGCTGGACGAGGGCACGATTTTGAATTCGGTGCGCAAAACCCGCCGTGCGATGATGATCGACGAGGGCTGGCGCAGCGGCAGCCTGGCGGCGGAAATCGGCATGCGCATCGCCGAGCTGGCCTTCTACGACCTGGACGCGCCACTGGCTCGGGTGTGCACCGCCGAGGTGCCCATCCCCTACCCCAGTCACCTGGAGCAGGCGGCCCTGCCACAGGTGGAGACCATCGTCGAGAAAGCCTGCGAGGTGATGGGACAAAATGTCTGAGTTTCGCCTGCCCTCACTCGGCGCCGATATGGAAGCCGCCACCCTGCGCGAATGGTTCGTCAAGCCCGGTGACTCCGTAAAGAAAGGCGATATCGTCGCTGCGGTGGAAACCGACAAGGGCATTATCGACATCGAGATTTTCGAGGCCGGCACCGTCGACAATATCCTGGTACAGCCGGATGAAAAGGTGCCGGTAGGGACGGTACTGGCAACTTTGCGCGGTGAAGGCGAGCCCGAGGAAGAAGGCGAAGAAGAGAAAGCAGAAGAAGAAATAGAAAAAGTAAAAAAGGAAGTAATCGCAGAAAAACAACCGTCGGCCGCGATAGAGGCAGTCCCGCCCACGGAGCGCAAGCGAATCTCCCCCGCCGCGCGCAAACGGGCACGCGAGCTGGGCCTGGATCCCGAGACCATTCGTGGCACTGGTCCCGGCGGCGCTGTCACCCTGGAAGACGTCGCCAGCAGTGCCGGCCCGGCGGCGCCGGCGGAAACCGTGGCCGAAAAACCGGAAGCCGCCGCGACCGGCATGCGCCGCGCCATAGCCGAAGCCATGGCACGCTCGAAAAAGGAAATTCCCCACTACTACCTTTCCACCAGCATCGATCTGACCCCCGCACTGCATTGGCTGGAAAAATGTAACGCCGAACGGCCACTACCAGAGCGTATGGTCTACGCGGTACTGCTGCTGAAGGCCGTAGCGCGAGCACTGGAAAAAATTCCGGAGATGAACGGATTTTTGCTCGACGGCGAAACACAGATCCACAGGGATGTGCATATCGGTGTCGCCATCTCCCTGCGCAGTGGCGGCTTGGTGGTGCCGGCACTGCACGGGGTGCACGAAAAAGACCTGGACAGCCTGATGCCCGAGTTTGCCGACCTGGTCAACCGTGCCCGCGGGGGTCACCTGCGCGGCTCCGAGTTGCGGGATGCCACCATCACCGTCACCAGCCTCGGCGAACAGGGCGTGGAGACGGTGTTCCCGATCATCTACCCGCCGCAGCTGGCGATCGTCGGCTTCGGCTCGATCGTCGACAGAATCCGGCCGGTGGGCGGAAAGCCGCAGCTGCGGCGGATCATCAATGCCAGCCTTGCCGCCGACCACCGGGCCAGCGACGGCCACCGCGGCGCACTCTTCCTGGCCGAAATCGACCGCCTGTTACAGGAGCCGGAAAAACTATGACAAGAGAGGAAATCAGGTCCCTGGCACTGGAGAAACTGTTGCAGGTGGCGCCGGATATCGACCCCGAACAGCTGGACCCCGCTGTGCCGGTGCGCGATCAGTACGATTTCGACTCCATGGACTTCTTGAATTTCGTCATCGCCCTGGGGCGGGAATTCCAGACGGATATTCCGGAAAAGGATTACGCGGAACTGCAGAGCCTGGAGGGCGCCGTCGACTACCTGGCGCGAAGTATCGACAGCAACGTGTCCGGGGAATAGCACTCGCCGGACTGACGAAAATATATGTAGGGGCGAACCTAGTGTTCGCCCGGAGGGTCCGGAGCTCGCATCTGCGGACATCAATCACTCTACTGAGAAGGCTGTTATGCGCCAGGTAGATAGTGAATTTTTACTGGACGAACTCGGTATCGACCATTTAAAGAATGCCTCGGCACTCGGCGCCCTGTCCGACCAGGCGATCGCTTACCTGCTGGAAAAGGGGCGTGTTTACTCGCTGCGCAAGGGTGAGACACTATTCGAAGACGGCGGACCGGGGGATACCTTCTTTATCATTCTCAAGGGCTCATTTGCTTACTATCTGCCAGTGAATGGTTATAACAAGTACATACGCGACTTCCATTATGGAATGCAGCCTTCAGATAAATGGACTGGGGAACTGAAACGCGGCATTTCCGGGCGAGCCGCTACTGCTTCATCACTTCCTCAACCCGTTGTGTCGTCACCTCCACACCACTGTTATCCCAACGGCTGTAAACAAACGTCAGCACATTGGCGATCTCCTCGGCGCCCAGGTTCAAACGCGGCATGACGCTGTTGTAGGTCTCGCCATTGACCTGAATCTCGCCCTTCAGGCCCTCGCCAACGGCGCGAATGGCCCGCTCCACATCGGCGTTCAGGTAATCCGACGCGGCCAGCGGCGGGAAATTGTTGGGCACGCCGCGGCCGTCCGGCATATGGCAGGCGGCACAGACATTCTGGTAAATGTGTTCGCCACGGGCGATGCGCTCCTCCCTACTCTGCGCGCCCACCTCTTCGGGTGCACCGCGATCCGGCATCGCTTGTACGGCGCCGCCCTCCGGCAGGTAGACCGCCTGCCGCTGCAGGCCGGAGAAGATCGTGTCCTCCGCTTCGCCCTCTACGACTATCTTGCCCAGTGCCCCCTTGTTGAAGGCGCGGAATATCGAGTGGTCCACCAACAGGAACTCCCCCGGTACCTCCACCTTGAATTCGACAATGGCGGCACCTCCGGCGGGTATCAGCGTGGTCTGCACATTGTGGTTGGTGGCGGTGCCGGCCTCGATGCGCACGGTATCGAAAATCTCGCCGATCACATGGAAGGAACTGACCAGGTTGGGGCCTCCATTGCCGACAAAGAGGCGGATGGTCTCGCCCTTTTTGGCCGGCAGTGCCCCCTCACCGGTCAGCGCGCCCACTGAGCCATTGAACACTACATAGTCCGGCTGCTCCCGCAGCGCCTTCTCCATATCGAAGGGCTGCAGGCCGCGATCGCCGTGGGCGCCGCGGGTGTAGAAATCCCCCTGCACGACATAGTACTCCCGGTCCACGGTTGGCAGGCCCTCCTCCGGTTCCACCAGGATGAGGCCGTACATGCCGTTGGCGATATGCATACCCACCGGGGCCGTAGCGCAGTGATAAATGTAGAGGCCCGGATTCAGCGCCTGGAAACTGAATACGCTCTCCTGGCCCGGCGGTGTCAGGGACGCCACCGCGCCACCGCCGGGTCCGGTGACCGCGTGCAGGTCGATATTGTGCGGCACCTTGCTGTCGGCGCGGTTGGCGAGATGGAACTCCACCAGGTCGCCCCGCCGCGCGCGAATGAAGCTGCCGGGCACAGTGCCGCCAAAGGTCCAGAAGGTGTAGTCGACGCCGTCGGCCATGGGCATGACCTTTTCCTGTACCTCCAGATTGACGATCAGCCTGGTCGGGTAATCCCGCTCTATCGGCGGCGGCACCTGCGGCGGCGGGGTAAGCTGGGCCACTTGCTCGCCGCGGATCTGCGACACCGCGGGCGGCGACCAGGCCACCTTCTCGTCAGGGTGGTCCGCAGAGACAGGTAATTTTCCTTCACTCGCCGGGCCGCAGGCGGCGACGGCAAGCAGGCACAGGGTTGCGAGGCTGCGCACTATGATCGGTTTGGTATCTTGGGGATGGGACACCGGATCACCTCCTTGTGGGGATAGGTGTACTTGCTCGCTTAGCATGGCTTGAAACCCGGCCGGTTTCCAACCCATGGGGCGGCTGCTAATATTCGCAGACGATGAAAACTGCAGCCAATTCCACTTTCACCAGAATTGTTGCCCTCGCCGCAATACTCCTGTTGTTGCTGCAGGTGCAGACGGTGTTTGCCTGCGAAATGATGGAGCATCCCGAGCCCCAGTCCAAGTGCTGCTGCGAGCATATGGCGGCGGGAGCGGATCCGGATTGCGACTGCTGCAACGTCGATACCCAACTTACTCTCAAAGCCGAAGGGTCAGACCAGCAACCGTTGCTGCCCACAGCCCAGTTTGCGCTGGAGCTGCCGCAGTTGGCCGCGCCACACGCCCAGTGGCCGCCAATACTGGCTCCCCCTGAGATTGTCCCTGTCGCAACAAGCCACCGAATCCCCTCCCATCCCGGCAGCCGCACCTGGCTGGCCACCCTGCGCCTGCGCATCTGATCCACCCCTCCGCTGCTAAATCACCGATTTTCCCTTGAACAGAGGCGCGCCTGCGCGCCTGCCCATAAGGAGTGGAACCTTGTCTAGCGGACAATTACTGGCGGTACTGGCCCTGGCCGGTGCCCTGCTCACGCCTGGCGCCCGGGCGCAATCCGGCTGCGAGCCACCACCGGCGGCAGACAGCGAAACCCTGGTACAGGTGGCGCTGGCCTGCAATCCCGGGCAGTTGGCCCTGGAAGCGCGGGTACGCGCCCAGGCCGAGCGTGCCGCTGCCAGCGGCCATTTGGACGATCCGAAACTAATGCTGGGCGTCGCGCCCAAGACCCTCGGGCAGGACGATGTACGGGACGGCTACCTGGTGGAGTTCAGCCAGTCCCTGCCCTGGCCCGGCGTGCTGGAGCTGCGCCGCGCAGTAGAGGAGGCCGGCACCGACAGCCGTGCCTTCGCCTACGACCAGGGCGCGGTGGAGCTGGCGCTGGCGCTGCGCCTGGCCTACGCCGACTGGCTCTACCGCGAGCGACTGATCGCCATCAACCGCCGCCACCAGTCCCTGTGGCAGACCTTCACGGACAGCAGCCGCGCGCGCTACGCCGCGGGCAGCGGCGGCAAGTCGGATGTGCTGAAGGCCAGGCACGAGGAGCACCAGTTGCATATCGAGGCGCTGGCACTCAAGCAGGCCGCGGAGAGGGACAGGAGCCGCCTTGCGCGCCTGGCCAATCTCAACCCCCATGATCTCCCCGCCGTCAGCCGGGAGCCCCGGCGTGGACCTCCGGCGGATGCCCTGGCCCTGGCGCTGCAAAGCCTCGACACACAGCCGCAACTGCAGCGGCTGGGCGCCGAGCGGGAGCGCAACGCGCGCAAACTGGCGCTGGCGGAGAAGGACCGCTACCCCAACTTCTCCCTGCTCGCGCGCCACAACAACCAGTGGATGAATCCCGACCAGCGCTTTTTCGTCGGGGTGGGCTTCAACCTGCCGATGGATATCGGCGGCAAGCGCTCCGCCCGCGAGCGCAGCCTGGAGGCGGAGCGGCTCGCCATCGAGTGGCAGCGCCGTGACACTGAACTGGCTCTGGCGGACACGCTGCGCCGCACCGACAGCCGCTACCGCGAGGCCGGCGACACCCTACAGATGTACCGGAAGGACCTGCTGCCGCTGGCGCGGGAGAGCCTCGCCACCGCTCGCGACGAGTTCGCCGCGGGCAGCGGCGATTTCCTCGGCCTGCTGGTGGCCGAGCGCAACCTGCTGCAAGTGGAGCGCGGCGCGCAGGCAGCGGAGCGCGATCGCCTGGTGGCGGCGGCCCAGCTCACCGCCGCCGCGGGGCTGGTGATGCTGGACGACTGGAATTCGCTGGAAGGGGGCGGGAAATGAGCGCGGCAATTTGCCTCCTACAAAGAGTTACGCGAGAAGAATTTTGGGGAAAATGACAGTGACAACCAAAACCAAGTACCTGGCCGGTGCCCTGTTGCTGCTGGTCGCCGCCATCGCCGCCTTCTGGATGCTGCAGAGCGGGCCGCCGCAACCGGCGAAGACCGCGGGCAAATTCATCCAGGCGAATTCTTTCCGCGTGGACGTCTCCATAGACCCGCAGCAGCCGCGCGCGGGTAAAAATCGCATCCGCATCGAAGTCCGCGACAGTGATAACAACCCGGTCACCGGCGCGCGGGTAAGTGCCGTGGGCGTGATGCCGGCCATGGGCGCCATGCCGGAGATGCGCGCGCCGGCGGACATCGCCGAAACCTCGCCGGGCGTCTACCGCGGCGAATTCGAGCTGTCCATGGACGGCGCCTGGCCGCTGACGGTGGTAATCGCAAGCGGCGGCGAGCGGGTGCAGCTGGGCTTCGACATGACCACCAGCCGCAGCGGCCTGCGCCTCACCTCGAAGCCCGGCATGGAAATGGCAGTAACCGACGACGCCGACGTCGTGGTGGATCCCCGCCGGCGCCAGGCCATTGGCATCCGGGTCGGCACCGTCGAGCGCAGACCCTTTGCCATGCCCCTGCGCCTGCAGGGACGCATCACCTACGACGAAACCCGCCTGTCCGACATCACCCTGCGCTTCGACGGCTGGATCGGCGAACTGGACGCGGACTTCGAGGGCAAGCCCGTGGCCCGCGGCGATGTCCTGTTCACCGTGTACAGCCCGGAACTGCTGTCGCTGCAGGAGGAATACCTGCAATCCGCCAGGCGCGGCGGCGCATTGCAGCAGGCCGCGCACAAACGCCTGAAACTCTGGGGACTCAGCGACAGGCAGATTGCCTGGCTGGGCGAACAGAAAAACGCGCGCGACTATGTGCCCATCTTCGCACCAGTGAGCGGCGTCATCATCGAGAAAAACATCGTCGCCGGCTCCGCCTTCAAAAAGGGCCAGCCGCTGCTGCGGCTGGCGGATTTGCGCCGGCTGTGGATCGAGGCCTTCGCCTACGAGCAGGACCTGCCGCTGATCGAGGCAGGCATGGAAGCGCGGGTGGACCTGCCCAACCGCTATCTGGACGATTTCACCGCGCAGGTGTTTCAGGTGGACCCCTTCCTGCAGAGCGACACCAGGACCGCGCGGGTCCGGTTGGCCCTGGATAACAGCGCCGGCAATTTCCAGCCGGGCGCCCTGGTCAATCTCACGCTGAGTGCCCCCCTCGGCAACCTGCTGCTGGTACCGGAGGACGCAGTGCTGATTGCCGGCGAAAAGCGCTTCGTGTTCCGCGAACTCGGCGGCGGCCGGCTGCAACCGGTACGGGTGCGCACCGGCTATAGCGACGGCGAACATATCGTGGTGCGCAGCGGCCTCGGTGAAGGAGACAGAATCGTCACCTCCGGCGTCTTCCTGGTCGCCGCCGAGAGCCGACTCAAGGCGGGGATCGACCAATGGTAGAGAAACTGATTGCGCTCTGCGCCAGGAATCCCGGCATCACCCTGCTGCTGGTGGGGCTGCTCGCCCTGGCCGGCTACCGCAGCATGCTGGCCGCACCACTGGACGCCATTCCCGACCTGTCCGACGCCCAGGTGATAGTGCACACGGCCTGGCCCGGACGCAGCCCGGATCTGGTGGAGGACCAGATCACCTACCCGCTTACCAGCGCTTTACTGGGTGTGCCCGGAGTGAGGTTCGTGCGCGGGCAGAGCATGTTCGGCGACAGTTTCGTCTACGTCATATTCGAAGACGGCACCGATATCTATTGGGCCCGCTCGCGGGTGCTGGAATACCTGAACCAGGTGAGCGGGCAACTGCCCGAGGGGGTAACTCCGACTTTGGGGCCGGACGCTACCGGCGTGGGCTGGGTATTCCAGTACGCGCTGGTGGACCGCAGCGGCAAACACGATCTCGCCGAGCTGCGCTCACTGCAGGACTACAAGCTGCGCTACTGGCTCACCGCTGTCGAGGGCGTGGCGGAGGTGGCCTCAGTGGGCGGCTTCGTGCGCGAATACCAGGTACAGATAGATCCCTACCGGCTGGCGAATTTCAATATCCCATTGCGCAAAGTGGTGGAGGCCGTGCGCAGCGCCAACAACGACGCGGGCGGGCGCGTGCTGGAGATCGCCGGCCACGAGCAGTTCGTGCGCGCGCGCGGTTACCTGAAATCCAAGGACGACCTGCGCAAGGTGGTGATCGGCGTGGACGCCCACCATATCCCCGTACTGCTGGAGCAGGTGGCGGACATCAGCTTCGGCCCCGCCCTCCAGCGCGGCCTGGCGGAGCTGGACGGCGAGGGGCAGACGGTGGGCGGCATAGTGGTGATGCGCTATGGCGAGAATGCGCTGGCGGTAATCGACAGGGTCAAGCAGCGTCTGGAAGAGGTGCAGGCGGGGCTGCCCGAGGGCGTGGAACTGGTGATCACCTACGATCGCTCGGAGCTGATACTGAACGCCATCGACAACCTGAAGCACACGCTGATCGAGGAAATGATCGTGGTGGCGCTGGTGATCTTCGCCTTCCTGCTGCACGTGCGCTCGGCACTGTTAGCGGTGACCACCCTGCCCGTCGCCATACTGCTGGCGTTTATCCCGATGTATTTCCAGGGACTCACCGCCAATATCATGTCCCTCGGCGGCATCGCCGTAGCCATAGGGGCCATGGTGGATGCGGCGGTGGTGATGATCGACAACGTTCACAAAAAACTGCACCACCAGGGCGACAGGAAAAAGATCATCGTCCAGGCCATGCAGGAGGTGGGCCCGAGTATTTTCTTCTCACTGCTGATCATCACCATTTCCTTCCTGCCGGTATTTTCCCTGGAGGCCACCGAGGGCCGCCTGTTCAAGCCGCTGGCCTACACCAAGACCTACAGCATGGCCTTTGCGGCGATACTCTCGGTCACCCTGATCCCGGCATTGGCGGTGCTGCTGATCAGGGGAAGATTCCGGGCGGAGAAAAACCCGCTCAACCGCTGGCTGATCGCCACCTTCCTGCCCGCCATCCGCTTCTCGATAAAACATCGCAGGGCGGTAGTCGCGGCGGCCCTGCTACTGCTGATTATTGCCGCGCTGCCGGCGCAGCAACTGGGCAGCGAATTTATGCCACCGCTGAACGAAGGCAGCATCCTGTATATGCCCACCGCCCTGCCGGGCATGTCCATCACCGAGGCCGGCTCGGTGCTGCAGCAGATGGATGCGGAGCTGCGGCAGTTCCCCGAGGTGGAGCGGGTGTTCGGCAAGATAGGCCGCTCCACCAGCGCCACCGACCCCGCGCCCCTGTCCATGGTGGAAACCGTGATCACCCTGAAACCCCGGGAACAGTGGCGCGAGGGAATGGATTGGGACAGTCTGCTCGCGGAAATGGACGAGAAGCTGCGCTACCCGGGCATGCCCAATATCTGGTGGATGCCGATCCAGACCCGCACCGAGATGCTCGCCACCGGCATCCGCAGCCAGCTCGGCATCAAGGTGTTCGGCGACGATCTGGCGCGCATCGAAGAGACCGCGGTGGCCATCGAAAAAGCGCTGCAGGAGGACCCGCGCACTGCGCCCCACACCCGCAGTGCCTTCGCCGAGCGCATTACCGGCGGCTTCTTCCTGGATTTCGATATCGACCGCGCGGCCGCCGCCCGCTACGGGCTGAACGTGCAGGACATAGAGGATGTGGTGGAGGCCGCGGTGGGTGGCATCACCACCACCCAGACGGTGGAGGGCCGTGAGCGCTACGGGGTGAACCTGCGCTACGCGCGCGACTATCGCGACTCCCCCGATCAGTTGGAGCGGGTTCTGGTGCCGGCCCGGGGACTCACCCAGGTGCCCATCACCGAAGTGGCGGACATCCGCTTCCGCACCGGTGCCCCCATGATCCGCAACGAGGACGCGCAGTTGGTGGGCTTCGTGTTCGTGGACCCCAGGGGCGACATCGGCATCGCCGACTATGTGCACCTGGCCAGGCAGGTGGTGGCCGAGCGGGTGCAGCTCGCCCCCGGCCAGCGCCTGGGCTGGGCCGGGCAGTACCAGTATTTCGAGCGCGCCAAGGGCAGGCTGCAGTGGATGATTCCCGCCACCCTCTTCGCCGTCTTCCTGCTGCTGTATATCCACCGCGGGCGCGTGGCGGACACCCTGTTCGTGTTCACGGCCATGCCCATGGCCCTGATCGGCGCCGTGTGGCTGCTGTACCTGCTCGATTACAACCTGAGCGTGGCGGTATGGGTGGGCATGATCGCCATGGCCGGACTCGCGGCGGAGATGGGACTGTTGATGCTGCACTATTTATCGACCGCTCCAGGCAGTCAGCGCAACGCCGAAAGCGAAACTGGTTCGGGGGACTTTATCGAAAGCGTGGCCCAGGCGGCGGCGCAGCGCATCCGCCCCATGCTGATGACCAGCTTTACCCTGCTGATCTCACTGGTACCGGTGATGCTTTCCACCGGCACCGGCGCCGACGTGATGAAGCGCATCGCCGCGCCCATGGTGGGCGGAACTCTATCCGCACTGGTATTCGTACTATTGGTAATGCCGGCGATTTTCGTGCTCTGGAAATGGAAACCGGGAAACGGGAACAGGGTGTGAAAACAGCAACAGTACGGGCAAAGGCGCACAGCGACGTGCCCATCTTCCGCGGCCTTGATGGGCACGCTTCGCGACGCCGACGGCGTCCGTCTGCCCGACGCCCACGGCGGCGCAGTTGAAGCCCCTACGACAGCAACTGAAGACTCCCTACTACACTAATGGCCAGGGAATGGATTCACGGAAGAAGCAATGGCCTATCGGCGAAGGGGCATGGCACCGCTCCTGTTCCTGGCCGCCGCGCTCGCGCTGGCGGCCTGTACGCCGCTGCCCGCGGACTTGGGGCGGGGCCAGGTGGTCGAGCAGGTTCGGGCGCGGGGCCGGCCGGCACAGGCGGTGGATCCAGGGCAGGTCCCCGCGCTGGTAGCCGAGCTCAGCGCCGTCCCGCTGACCGCCGACAGCGCCATGCAGATCGCGCTGGTCAACAACCCGGAAATACGTGCCCACTACGCCAAACTGGGCATCGCTGCCGCCGAGGTATATCGGGCCGGGCGCATCCGCAACCCGATCTTTTCCGCCGCGGTGCTGGACTCCAACCGCTCGGGCGAAGTGAGCCAGAACACCTACAGCCTGGTCGCCTCCCTCTCCGACCTGATCACCCTCCCGGCCCGCAAACGCCTGGCAGCGGCGGAGTTCGCCATAGTACAGCGGGAAGTCGGCGCCGAGCTGCTGCAGCTGGCGGCGCGGACGGAGGCAACCTTCTACCGCTTTGTCGCCATGAAGCAGGTGGCCGTCATGCGCGCGCAGGTAGCGAAAGCCGCGGAGCTGTCACGGCAACTGGCGCAGCGCTACTTCGAGGCCGGCAACCTGACCCCGCGCGAACTGGCACTGGAAAAGGCGGCGGCCGCGGAGGCGCAGATAGACGCGCTGCAGGCCGAAGACGCCGCCTTCATCGCACGCACCAAGTTGGCGACGATTCTCGGGCTCTCAGTGGCCGGCGGCTGGGACGCGCCTGCACAACTGGAGATGCCGGTGGCGCGGGAGGACGAACTGGGAGATCTGTTGCTGCTGGCGCGGGACAACCGCCTGGACCTGGCCGCCGCCACGGCGCGCGCCGACCGGCTGGCGGACGAACTCTGCTACAACAACTGGCGGCGCTGGCTCGGCGAACTGGACATAGGTGTAGAGCGCGAGCGCGAAACCGACGGCGCCTACCTGACGGGCCCGACCCTCGACTGGGAGATTCCCATTTTTACCCGGCACCGCGACCGGCTGCTGGAACTGGATGCCGAGTTGCAGGCGGCCATCAGCGAGGTGGCGCGGCTGCTGCTGGACAGCGACAACGACGTGCGCCTCGCCTATGCCGGCACCCAAAATGCCCGCGCGCGCGTGGAGGCGTTCAGGACCCGGCTGTTGCCTGCGCGCATGGAGGCGGTGGCCCAGGCTCAGCTGGAAGAGAACTTCATGCTGATCGGCACCTTCGAGCTGCTGCTCAGCAAGCAGCGGGAGTACGACGCCTACCAGGGCTACCTGGAGGCGTTGGGGGACTACTGGATAGCCCGCGCCGCGCTGGCGGAAGCCGTGGGCCGTCGCTTGCCCAGCAGTGACAGCATGGCCACCGGACAAGTCGATGTGAAAGAACTGCTGCGCCCGGCGGCGGGCGCCGTGCACGGCGGGCACGCGGAAAAACGCCCGCAACCGGAAACGCGCAGAGACACACAGGAGGCACCGGCGCATGAACATGGACGCCACTGAACGGCGCGGCGCAGGAGGTTCAGGATGATTTCCCGGCGCAGGTTCCTGCAGGCCGGCGGCCTCGGCTCACTGGGCGCGGCGCTTGACGCGCAGGCGGCCGGGAGCAATGCCCAGCCGCCGGGCGCGGCGCAACCTAAACCTGCGAAAGCCTCCGCCTATGTGCCGGTGCACACTCTCAACGGTTGGACCCTGCCCTACGTGATGAAGGACGGGATCAAGGAGTTCCACCTGGTGGCGGAGGAGTTCGAACACGAATTCGCCCCCGGCACAGTGGCCAAGTGCTGGGGCTACAACGGCACCACCCCCGGGCCCACCATCGAGGCGGTGGAAGGAGACCGGGTGCGCATACTGGTGACCAACCGCCTCAAGGAGCACACCACCGTCCACTGGCATGGCATCATCCTGCCCAGCGGCATGGACGGCGTGGGCGGCGTGTCCCAGCCGCATATCCAGCCCGGTGAGACCTTCGCCTACGAATTCACTCTCAAACAGCACGGCACCCATATGTACCACCCGCACGCGGACGAGATGGTGCAGATGGCGGCGGGCATGATGGGCATGTTCATCATCCACCCGCGCGAGCCCGAATCGGAACCGGTCGATCGCGACTACTGCTTCGTGCTGCACAACTGGGCGGTGCACCCGGGCACCTACCGGCCGGACCCGGCGGTGATGGTAGAGTTCGACCTCTGGACCATCAACAGCAAGGTGTTCCCGGCCATAGACCCGGTCGTCGCGCGCACCGGCGAGCGGGTACGGGTGCGCATGGGCAACCTGTCCATGTGGAATCACCCGATGCATATGCACGGCGTGCAGTTTTACGTCACCGGCTCGGACGGCGGCCGTTGGCCCCGCGCCCAGTGGCGAACGGAGGCCACCGAAATCGTCGCCGTGGGCCAGACCCGCGACATAGAGTTCACCGCAGTTCCCGGCGACTGGGCCTTCCACTGCCATATGGCGCACCACACCATGAACGCCATGGGCCACGAGGTCCCCAACCCCATGGGCGTGGACCAGAGCGGCGTAGCGGATGAAATCAGCAAGATGCTGCCGGGTTTCATGCCCATGGGCCGCTACGGCATGGCCGAGCACCAGGAGCACGTGGACGCCGGCCACCACCCGGGGCCACGCAACACCCTGGCGATGATGGTGGGCAAAGGCCCCTACGGCAATATCGAGATGGGCGGCATGTTCACCCTGGTCAAGGTGCGCGACGACCTGGCGCCCGGGGACTACAGCGATCCCGGCTGGTACAGGGCGCCGCCCGGCACCGTGGCGTGGCTGGTCAGCAACGACCCGAATTACGGCGAGCCGCCGCGCCGCCCCGGCTGAAAGCCTTGCCAAGGCAGCCGCGGGCCTCTAGGATTACGCGGGTTTCAACCAATCGATTTTCACAATGCGCACACGGACCGGCATGACACTGCTGCTGTTGCTGCTCCTGGCCGTCTCCGGCCGGGTACTGGCGGCTCCCTGTGCGATGGACTCCCCCGGCCACGACGCCACCCCGGCGGCGGAAATGCAGTCGGCGCATTGTTCCGCCAGCGACCACCACTGTGGCCAACAGGGCGGTCACGACCATGACCCGAATAGCGCCGACTGCGATCCGGGCTGCAACTGCTGTCCCGGCCACTGCGCCGCGGCACTCGCCGGCGATCCGCCCGCAGATGCAGCAGCGGGCTGGACACCGGCCAACACCTACTCCGATCTCAATTCCGATCCTTCCCCCGAAGGCATGATCCGCCCGCCGCAATCCCGCTGACACGGGACAGGTGCGCCTTTTTCCGGCGCCCATTCCGCTTTTCTTGAAGATTTCATCGCGCCGTGCCCGGCCGCGACCCTGTCATTAACTGGAAGAAAAACCATGTACCGCAAAGTTATCCTTGCCGCCTTTGGCGGCCTGGCGCTGTTGGCGCTGGCAGCCTGTACCGAGAAGCCGCCGGCCGGCTCGCAACTGACCACCTATAAATCCGCCACCTGCGGCTGCTGCAAGGAATGGGTGGCGCACGCGCGCGACAACGGCTTCAGTGTCATCGCTCACGATGTCGACGACCTCAACGGCATCAAGAACCGCCACCAGGTGGAACCCCGCCACCAGTCCTGCCACACCAGTGTGTCGGCGGAGGGCTATGTCTTCGAGGGCCATATCCCGGCCAAGCTGATCCGCCGGTTCCTGCAGAACCCGCCGGCGGGCGCCCGCGGTCTCGCCGTACCGGCCATGCCCCTGGGCAGCCCGGGCATGGAAGTGGGCGACCGATTCACACCCTATGACGTCCTGCTTCTCAATAACGACGGCAGCGAGAGCGTCTACGCACGTATAGACAGACCCGAGCAGCAGCATTGAGGTACCCATGAAAAAAAGAAACGGACTCCAGTTCGAACCACCGCAGCTGTCGCGGCGACGCTTCGTCACCGGCATGGCCGCCGGTGCCGCCCTGCTGGGCATGCCCGCCGGGCTCGCTGCCGGCACACCGCGCGCGGGCGCCGCGCCACAGACACTGCGCGGCAACCGCTTCGACCTGAATATCGGCTACCTGCCGGTGAACTTCACCGGCCGCGAGCGCACCGCGGTGGCCGTGAACGGCAGCGTGCCCGGCCCGGTATTGCGCTGGAAAGAGGGTGAAACAGTCACGCTGAACGTCACCAACCACTTGGCTCACGACACCTCCATCCACTGGCACGGCATCATCCTGCCGAGCAATATGGACGGCGTGCCCGGGCTCAGCTTCAACGGTATCAGGCCCGGCGAAACCTTCACCTACCGGTTCCAGGTGAACCAGAGCGGCACCTACTGGTACCACAGCCACTCGGACTTCCAGGAACAGCAGGGACTCTACGGCAGCATCGTGATCGATCCGGCGGGCGCGGACCCGGTGGCCTACGACCGCGACTATGTGGTACTGCTGTCCGACTGGAGCGACGAGTCGCCGCACGATATCTACGCCAAGCTGAAAAAAGAGGGCCACTACTACAACCGGCGCCGCCGTACCGCCGGCGACCTGTGGCGCGAGATAAAGGACAAAGGCGTGGCGGCGACCTGGCGCGACCGGGAGATGTGGAACCTGATGCGTATGTCGGACCGCGATATCTCCGACGTAACCGGCTACACCTACACATTTTTGATGAACGGCCAGACGCCAGACGCCAACTGGACCGCGCTGTTCCGCAAAGGCGAGAAAGTTCGACTGCGCTTTATCAACGCCGCCGCCATGTCCATTTTCGATATCCGCATCCCCGGCCTGAAAATGACCGTGGTGGCCAGTGACGGCCAGGACATAGAGCCGGTCACCGTGGACGAATTCCGCATCGGCGTGGCCGAGACCTACGACGTGATTGTCGAGCCGGACGGCGACAGCGCCTACACATTGTTCGCCCAGACCATAGACCGCAGCGGCTTCGCCCGCGGAACCCTGACTGCGGACCCCGGCCTGCACGCGGCCGTGCCGGCGATGGACTACGCCCCGGTACTAACACACCGCGACATGGGTATGGGCCACGGCACGCACGGCGGCATGGACCACAGCCAGCACGGCGGCATGGGTGGCATGGGTCACAGCCAGCACGGCGGCAGCATGGGTGGCATGGATCACAGCCAGCACGGCGACATGGGTGGCATGGACCACAGCCAGAACGGCGGCATGGGTGGCATGGACCACAGCCAGAACGGCGGCATTGGCGCCATGGACCACAGCCAACACCGGGCCGGGCCGCAGAACTACAGCCTGCACGGCGGCCGCCCTGAGCTGGGCGGCATGCAGGGCGTCTGGTACACCGACAACCTGGGCCGCGCCGGTCACGGCAGCAACAGCCCTATCGTGCACCTGCCGAGCGAATACGGTTACGGTGTCGACATGCGCTCGGAAATGCCGATGAACGGCCTGCACGACCCCGGCATAGGCCTGCGGGATCACATGCAGCGCTATGGCCGCCGGGTGCTGAACTACGGCGACATCCGCAACCTAACCCCGACCATCGATCGGCGACAACCGACCCGCGAGCTGCAGCTGCACCTGACCGGCAATATGGAACGCTATATGTGGTCCATGGACGGCATCAAGTTCAGCGACGCCGAGCCGCTGATGCTGAAATACGGCGAGCGGATCCGCATCACGCTGGTCAACGATACCATGATGACCCACCCGATCCACCTGCACGGCATGTGGAGCGAACTGGAAACCGGCGATGCCGAGTACATACCGCGCAAGCACACGATCATCGTGCAGCCCGGCTCGCAGATCAGCTACCTGGTCACCGCCGACGCCTACGGCCGCTGGGCCTACCACTGTCACCTGCTGTACCACATGCCGGGTATGTTCCGCGAAGTGCGCGTAGTTTGAGGAGTGCGATCGTGAAACCAATCATTATTTTATCGGCCGCACTCACGGCAAACGCAGCCCTGGCGCAACAGGACATGTCCCACCAGGGGCACGATGATCACGCCGCACAAACGGATTCCTATCCGGCCCCACGGGGCGCGACCCGGAACCTGGAGCACGCCCCCAACACGCCGGATCACGTAATGGACCACGACGTGCTGCTGACCATGGTCAAGCTGGATCAGTTGGAAGCGCGCGAGGACGACGGCGGCGCATTGAAAGGCGATCTCTGGTTCGGCTACGACCGCGACAAGCTCTGGTTGAAGGCCGAGTGGGAGCGGGGCGAAGGCGAGACGGAAAAGGCCGAACTGCACGCCCTCTACAGCCGCGCTGTCGCCCCCTACTGGGATCTGCAGATGGGGGTGCGCCACGACTTCGAATCGGAGAGCGACAGCCGCAACTGGGGCGCGATCGGTTTCAACGGCCTGGCGCCCTACTTCTTCGAGGTGGATACCGCGCTGTTTGTCGGCGAGGACGGCGATACCGCCCTGCGCCTGGAGGCGGAGTACGAACTGCTGTTCACCCAGCAGTGGATACTGACTCCGGAAATCGAGGCGGATTTCTTCGGCCAGAACGACCGCGAAGCCCGCACCGGTTCCGGGCTCTCCGACGTCGAGCTGGGCCTGCGCCTGCGCTACGAGTTCACGCCGCAGTTCGCGCCCTATATCGGTGTGCACTACGAGAAGAAGTTCGGCAACACGGCGGATTTCGCCCGCGACGAGGGCGAGGACACCAGCGTAACCAGCTTTGTTGTCGGCCTCTACACTTGGTTCTGAATATGAAACGCGGACTCGGCCCCGCGATTCGCTGAAAATGGAGAATGCAGATGAAAAAGCTTCCTGAAGAACTGTTCGCGATCACCTTCGCTTTCACCGCGGCTGGCGCCCTGGCCCACGACCCTAGCCTGCACAAGGACAAGGGCGAAAAACCGCAGTGCGCGGCCCTGGAGAAAATGGATCACTCGAAGATGGACGCCAATGACCCGGTAATGCAGGCAATGATGAAAAAGTGCACGGCCCAGTTGCACCGGGAAGAGAAGTCCGGCAACCATAATGGCCAAGACCAGCTGCCGGAAAAATAATTGCAGCGGGACAATGTCCCCGCTCAATCCGAGGAAATAACAATATGAAAACCCTCAGATCCCTGCTGCTCGCCGCCGCCATCGCCTGCGCCGCACTGGCGGCCTTTCTCTATTCGGGCAGCTATCCCGTGGGTGCCGACGTGCCGCACACCGCCTTCACCCACTGGGCCCTGGAGACGCTGCGCGACAGATCCATCGAGCGCGCCTCGCGCCACATCCAGCTGCCAGACCTGGACAACCCTGAGCTGCTGCTAATGGGCGGCCCCGATTACAACGAGATGTGTACCGGCTGCCACCTGAAGCCGGGCCTGGAAAAGACCGACCTCAGCAGCGGCCTCTACCCGGCGCCACCGGACCTCACAGGAAAAGCCGGCGACCCACGCCGCCACTTCTGGGTGATCAAGCACGGCATCAAGGCCTCCGGCATGCCCGCCTGGGGCCCCACCCACGACGACCAGCGCATCTGGGCCATGGTGGCCTTCCTGCAGAAACTCCCGGATCTGACACCCCAGCAGTACCAGATCATCACCGCCCGCAATGAAGAAGATTCGGGCCACCATCACTGATAGGGAAGAACAACATGCAGGAAAACAGAAATCGGGTGAACCCGCCTGGACTAACCCGCGATCAATAGATCACGAGTATCTATTTGATCGCCGGGTTAACGAGCATTGCGATCTGGGATGTTCTGTCAGAGGTCGACGATGTCATAGGACAGCAAGTAACCCTCGGTACTTAGGAACAGCTGCAACGCTTTCCCGCCCTGCCCGGCTTTACTGGTCACGACCCACTGGCGCTGATTATTGACCCGCCCCATGGCGGCACTGAGGGACTGGCCGGCCCACACCTTGTCAATCTTGCCCTCCTTGATCAGGCGGTCGATTTCCTGGCCCGCAATGCCCTTTGCCTCGGCCATGGATACGGTGTCGAAGTTGTTGTGCTCGTGGTCGCCGTGGGCGAATACCGTCACGGAAAAGAGAAACGCGACCAGTACGACAGAAATGCGGATGAGTTTTTTCATAATGATCTCCTTAAACAAGGTTTTGCGTTGATTCCCGGTTGGTGTTTCAGGTTACTGTTTCAGGCCGATCACATCGTAGAAACCCTTCGTCTTCAGGGTGATGGTCACTGCCTCTTCACCATTGTTTTTCCAGTACCAGCCATGGGAGCCGTCAAACGGTGTGGTCAGGGAACCGCGCATCTCCCCGGCAGTGGCAATGGCGAAGCTCTCAAAATAGCCGCTGGTGTCGCCGGTGGGCTCGCCGTGGAAGTCGAAATACAGCTGGCCGCTGTCGGTGGTCCACTCATATTCCATATGGCCGTGCCTGGCCAAGTGGAGCTTGTACTCCAGTCCGCGCCCGGCGGGTATCTCGATGGTGACGCTGTCGGTTCGATAGGCGAATTCCTGGCCTTCGCGCTCAACGGGCTCCGGGGCCGCGGCCATCACGGCTTCGCCATTGAGTTCTGTCAGGCCGAGCGCGCCGCCGATTCCGGTGGGGTCGATGTTGTATTCGGCCGGCAGGATAACGGTTGTCAGCGTAACGGCCGCCAGTACGGCGGCAGCCAGGGAGGCCTTGGCCAGTGTTTTGGCCGGCTGCACCGGCAGTTCATTCAGTTGCATCTTGTTACCTCGGTTTCAAATGATTCAGTTCACGAAATAGCCGGTCATCTGGTAGCCCATCAGCATCATGCCGCCGCTCATCAGCAGGGTGTTGGTCGCAGCGGAGAAACGCAGGAAGCTGTCATAGCGGCGCCAGAAGGTGATGGCCAGCAGAATGAATACCAGGGCCATAAACTGGCCGAGTTCCACACCGACATTGAACGCCAGCAGGTTTTCCGCCAGCCCGTCTTCGGAGAACTGGAATTCCTGCAGCTTGGTGGCGAGCCCGAAACCGTGGAACAGGCCGAAGATCAGCACCGCCGCCTTGGTGTTGGGCTGGCGGCCAAGCAGGCGCTTGAAGCCCCCCAGATTGTCGAAGCCCTTGTAGACGATGGACAGGCCGATGATGGCGTCGATCAGGTAGGCATTCACATGGGTGTCATTGAGGACCCCGAACAGCAGCGTCAGGCTGTGGCCCAGGGTAAAGAAGCTGACATAGATCAGTACGTCCTTCGGGCGGTAGAGGAAGAAGATAACCCCGACCAGGAACAGCAGGTGATCATAGCCGGTGACCATATGCTTGGCGCCGATATACAGGAAGGGGATGATGGAAATACCCTCGTTGCCGGCGAGAAATGCCTTGGTCGCATCGTCGACCCCGTGCGCGAACAGCGGCATCGAGACCAGCATGCCGATCCCGAGCGCCAGTACGCCGAAAGCCCATCTACATCGATTGAACACTTAAAGCACCTCCGTTATTTTCAATAGTCATTGTGATTTTCCGGCCGGTCCCGCCACTGCCGATTCGGCAGCGCCCTGCTCTACTTCCTTTTCATTGCCGTGCAGCATCCGGTACAGGGCCGGCAATACCACCAGCGTCAGCAGGGTCGAGGAGATGATGCCGCCGATGACGACCGTGGCCAGCGGGCGCTGCACCTCGGCCCCGATGCCGGTGTTCAGTGCCATGGGCACGAAACCGAGGGAGGCCACCAGTGCCGTGGTGATCACCGGGCGCAGCCGGATCAGGGCGCCTTCAATAATGGCCTTGTCGACTCCGTAGCCCTGGTGGCGCAGGTCGCGGATAAAGGACACCATCACCAGTCCGTTCAGGATGGCGATACCCGAGAGGGCGATAAAGCCCACTGCCGCGGAAATGGAGAAGGGAATACCGCGCAGCATCAGCGACAGCACGCCGCCAGTCAGGGCCAGGGGTACGCCGGTAAAGATGATGGCGGCATCCTTGAGGGAGCCGAGCGCGAGCAGCAGCAGGCCCATGATCAACAGCAGTGTCAGGGGCACTACGATGGCGAGCCGCTGACTGGCGGATTGCAGTGCCTGGTAGGTGCCGCCGTACTCCACCCAGTAGCCCGCCGGTATCTCGACATTGTCGGCTATGGCCCGCTGCACGTCGGCGACAAAGCTGCCCAGGTCGCGGCCGCGCACGTTGGCCGTCACCACAACGCGGCGTTTGCCGTTCTCCCGGAATACCTGGTTGATTCCCGTCACCAGCTCCGGTTTGGCGACCTCCTCCAGGGGCACATAGTCGCCGTCGGTTCGGTGGACGGGCAGTTTGGCCAGGGCGTCCACGTCCTCGCGCAGGGCTTCCGGCAGGCGCACGACGATATCGGTGCGCCGGTCGCCCTGGTAAAAGCGGCCCGCCACGGTGCCGCCCATCGCAGTGGCCAGTTGATCCTGCACCGTATTTACATCCAGCCCGTACTGCGCCAGTGCGGCGCGATCCGGCAATATGGTGAGCATCGGCAGGCCGGTGGTCTGCTCCATCTGGATATCCGCGATGCCCTCGACATCGCCAATGGCGGCCTCGATGGCGCCGCCCAGTTCCTGTAGCCGGGCGAAGTCATCGCCGAATACCTTGATTGCCAGTTCCGCGCGCACGCCGGCGAGCAGTTCATTGAAGCGCATCTGGATCGGCTGCAGGAATTCGTAGCGGTTGCCGGGAATCGGCTCCACCAGTTCGGCCAGTTCGTCGACCAGCTGAATCCTGGACTTGGACGGGTCCGGCCACTGGTCCCGCGGTTTGAGGATGATGAAGTTGTCGGCCACGCTGGGCGGTACCGCATCGGTCGCCACCTCGGCAGTGCCGATCTTGGCGAACACCCGCTCTACTTCCGGCAGTTCCTTGATTCTCGCTTCGAGGGATTCCTGCAGGGCGATGGCCTGTCCCAGGGAAGTGCCGGGGATACGCAGCGCGTGCATGGCGATATCCCCTTCGTCCAGGTTCGGCACGAACTCACTGCCGAGCCGCGTCGCCGCGTAACCGAACAGCAACACCAACACTGCGGCAATGGCCACAACCATTGCGCGCCGCCGAATCGCGAACTCCAGGACCGGGCGGTAATGGTCCCGCAATTTTTTGAGGGTCCGGTTGTTCCTTTCGACCACCGGCTCGCGGAACAGCAGCGCGATACAGGCCGGCACAAAGGTCACCGATAACAGCATGGCGGAAAGCAGCGCGATCACAACCGTGGTGGCCATCGGGTGGAACATTTTGCCCTCGACGCCCGAGAGGGCGAAGATCGGCAGGTAGACGGCGGTGATGATAAATACCCCGAACATGGCCGGCCGGATCACCTCCCGGGTGGCCTGGAACACCAGCTCCAGGCGCTCATTCATTTCGAGCCTGCCGTTGCGCGCGGCCTCGCCCAGGCGGCGCAGGCAGTTCTCGACGATGATGATGGCCCCGTCCACCAGCAGGCCGAAATCCAGTGCGCCGAGGCTCATCAGGTTGGCGCTGACTCGGGTCTGTACCATGCCGGTGATGGTCATCAGCATCGCAATCGGGATCACCAGTGCGGTCAGGACCGCGGCGCGCACATTGCCGAGCAGCAGGAACAGGATGGCGATCACCAGCAGCGCGCCCTCGAGCAGGTTGGTGCGCACCGTGTGCAGCGTCTGGTCCACCAGGCCGGTGCGGTCGTAGACCGCAGTGGCGGCGATGCCCGGGGGCAGGCTCGCCTTGATTTCCTCCAGCTTTGTGCCGACGGCGTGGGCCACGGTGCGGCTGTTTTCCCCCACCAGCATAAAGACGGTGCTCATCACCACTTCGCGCCCGTTCTGGGTGGCCGCTCCGGTGCGCATCTCCCGGCCTTCTCCGACCCGCGCGACATCTCCCAGGCGCACTGGCACGCCTTCCACTTCCGCGACGAGGAAATCCGTCAGGGTCTCCACCGTCTCCGCCTGGCCCGGTACGCGCAGCAGCCACTGGGCGCCGCTGTGTTCGATAAAGCCGACGCCGCGGTTCTGGTTATTGGCCTCGATCGCGCGGATCAGGTCCTCCTGGGTCAACCCGAATGCCAGCAGGTTTTCCGGCTCTATGGCGACGAGGATTTCCCGCTTGAAACCGCCGATCGGGTTCACCTCCACGACCCCGGGCACGCGCAGCAGCTGAGGGCGGATGATCCAGTCGTGGACGGTGCGAAGATCGGTCGGCGTCACCGGCGAACCGTCGGCATTGGTCGCGCCCGGCTCCGCGTCCACGGTGAACATGAAGATTTCGCCGAGCCCGGTGGCAATGGGTCCCAGTTCCGGTTCCAGTCCGGCGGGCAGCGTGCTGCGTGCGCCTGAGAGACGTTCGTTGACCAGTTGGCGGGCGAAATAGATATCGGTGCCGTCCTCGAAAATGACGGTCACCTGGGACAGGCCATAGCGGGACACGGAGCGCGTATAGGCCAGGCTCGGCAGGCCCGCCATGGCGTTCTCCACCGGATAGGTCACCCGCTGTTCGACTTCCAGCGGCGTATAGCCCGGGGCCTCAGTGTTGATGACCACCTGCACATTGGTGATGTCCGGCACCGCGTCGATCGGCAGCCGGGTAAAGTTCCAGATGCCGAGGCCGCACAGCAGGGCCACCACGGCGAGAACCAGCACGCGGTTGTGGATCGAGGCCCGGATCAGGTACTCAAGCATGTCTGTTCCTTAATGGTCGTGAGACGCACCGGACTTCTCGATGTCGGCCTTGATGATGTAGCTGTTCTCTGTGACATACTCGGTGCCCGGTTTCAGGCCGCCCAGCACCTCCACCCACTCGCCCGCCTCGCGGCCGAGTTCGAGCATGCGCACCTCGTATTCATTGCCCACCTTGGCATAGACCACGGTGAAATCGCGGAACGCCTGCAAGCCGGAGCGCTTGACGGCCAGGGGCACCTCGTATTCGGCCACCTGGATGTCCCCGGAAACGAAGGCGCCGGGCACCAGGCCCGCGGGAGTCTCCTTCAGTTCGACGCGCACCACACTGGCCTGGTTGGGGCGGATCACCGTGTCTACCTGCCGCACCACTCCCTGAACCTGGATATCCAGTCCGCGGACACTGATCGCTACCGGCACGCCGGCCTTAATGCGCGCGCGCGTTGCCGGGAAGACCTCCAGCTCCGCGAGCAGCGCCTTGTTGTCGGCGATGGTGAGCAGTGCGCGGCCACTGGTCTGTTCACCGGGATTGGCTATGCGCTGCAGTACCACTCCCTCGATCGGCGATGTGATGGTGTAAGTCTTGAGGTTTTCATTGCTGTTGACGGCGATCAGGGCCTGGCCTTTCCCGACCCGTTCGCCCAGGGCGACACTGACCCTCTCCACGGTGCCATCGAAGCGGGCACTGATCTGCCGCACCCGCTCGGGATTCATTACCAGCCGACCATAGACCCTGCTGGTCTCCCGCAACAGGGCCGGGCCGGCCGTGCCGGTGGCTATCCCCATGGCTTCGGCAATATTCGGCTCTATGCGGGTGCGCCCCTCGAAGTTGTCGTACTGCCAGCGGTATGTCTTGCCGTTGTATTCGGCAGTGAGTGTGACCACGAAGGAATGCGGCTCGTAGATCACCGTATCGCCGCGCAGGAAATCGCCCTGGGGGGCAAATTCAATATGGTCCTCCACGCCGCCCAGTCGGGTCAGCACGACTTTGAGATTCACCTTGTCCGGGTCGGCCGGTTCGCCGTCGTCGGTGACCCACACGCGGAATTCCGGCGGCACACCGGTTTCAAAGATACTGAGTTCAACGGCGAAATCCTCATCGCGCAGCATGCGGCCGCGATGCGGCCCCTTCTCCGGTTCCGGCTCGCCCTCCTCGGCGGCCGCGCCGGACGCCTGCACATGGACGCTGTACCCCGTGCCTGCAGCAAGGGACAGGCACAGCAACATCGCAACAATCGGTCTGGAGAAAATCACAGGTTTCATTTCTGGTTCCCGCTTAGCCGTGCCAGGGACAGGCCGGTGAGCTTTTCGATTTCAATCAGGTTCAGGGAGCCGCGATACTGGGCCTCCAGATAGGACAAGCGCGCTTCTATCAGGTCCTGCCGGGCGGAAGCCAGTTCGAAATAGCTGTACTTGCCCTGCCGATACGCGCTCTGCGTGTCGGCCAGTGCTCGCTCCAGGCTGGGGATGATCCTCAGTGCCAGGGCCTCGGCCACGTGGCGACTGTGCCGCAGCTGCTCGACCATCACATACACCTGGGTTTCCAGCACAATCGCCTTGGCATTCATCTCCGCCCGGTAGCGGCTCTGCTCGGCCATCAGGGCCGCGACTTTGTTGCGATTGCGGTCGCGGCTGCCGAGCGGGACGGCGACACCGGCCACCAGGCTGTAATCGCCAGTAGTCTCGAGGCGGCGGATGCCCGCTTCGAGCTTCCACTGGATACCGGCCTCGGCCCGCGCCAGCGCTATCTCTGCCTCCGCCACTCTCTCACGGCTCAGGAAAATTCCCAGGCTGGGGTTACCCGAAACCTGCTGTTGCAACCGGGCGATATCGATCGCTGGTAGCGGCACAGTCAACGAGCCCTGGAGTGCAGCGAACGTCGGTGTCCTCTCGCCCCACTGCGCCGCCAGGCGGCGTTTGGCGATTTCCAGTTCGTGTTCGACATCCTCCACCGCCAGTGCACGCCGTTCCAGTTCCGCATTGGCGCGGGACGAGTCGGCCTGCGGCACCTTGCCCGCCCTCACCTGCCGCTGGATATCCGCCAGTGCCTCCCGCGCCTGGCTCTCGGCGCTGTGCGCCAGGACCAGCCGCTCCTGTTGCGCCAGCGCCTGGAGGTAGTAGCGCGCCGTATCTGCCGCAACGTCCAGCTCCTCGATCTGCCGCTGGAGTTCGATCACCGGGGTCCTGCTGCGGGCGGCCTGTACGCGCTTGTCGATGAGGCCGCCCTGTAGCACCCAGCTGATACTCAAGGTTGTCTGCGCACTTTCTGTGCCACTGAAATCGCCGGTGCCCGCGACATCTTCAACCAGCAGGCCCATTTCGGGGCGCGGACCGACCCGGGCCTGCGCTGCCAGCGCCTCTGCGGCCTCGAGCTGGTAATCGTAGCGGGCCAACCCGGGATGCTTCTGCAGGCTTTGCAGTATCGCCCGTTCAAAGGTGAGACTGCCTGAAGCAGCGCCCTCCTGCGCCCACACCGCTGCAGCCCCCGGCAGCAACCCGAGCATCGATGCGAACCACGCCGCCAGCGCAGGAAAAAACCGATAACAAATCGGTTTTTTGTCGGCAAGGCTCCTTGAGATTCCGCGCACGTTGATTCCTTAGTGAGAGAACAGGGATTCGATGAGGTGGTGGAGTGCGTCCACCGAGAAAAGACAGCTGCCGGTCAGCAGAAGAAAAATTACCGCGATCAATACCGGAGGGAAAGAGTGACCCTTGCGATCTCCCAGAAGATATTGAATGCGCGCGTCCAGCTGTTGCAGCGCAAAATGGCAGCACAGCGGAGAGGCGATGGCGCCTTGCTTGATCGCGTTCGAGAGTCTAGTCACTTTGAGCAGCGTCTGCGCGATAAAGGTTTCGCTCCAGCCCTGGAGGATAACCTGCTCGTCGGCACACTGCTCGATGCACAGCGCCATTTGCCGGTTCAGGTAGCGCCGCGCCCCGCGCGGGAAAAAGCCCGCGAGCAGTGCAAACAGCAGTTTCTTGAGGGGGTCGAGGCGCTGCGCATGGGCTTCCTCATGCAGACGAACCACCGCGAGCTCCGCCGGCGTTACGCCGTCTCGCAGACTGCTGGTGAAGAAGCAGCGCGGGCGCAACAGGCCGCTGGTGAAGGCCTGCGCCCGCCCGGACAGGATAATGCTGTGGTCTTCTGCATCCCGTTCGCAGACCTGCATCAGCAGCCTCAGTTGCGCGAGGTGCCGATAAGCCCGCAGCCCGCTGCGCAACAGCAGCACCCCGACGAGTACCAGAAAGCCCAGGGCGGACAGGCCGTGCCAGCTGTAAACGTTGAACGCGTGGATATGATGCCAGTGCGCCAGGCTTGCGGCGCGCTCCCCCAACATGCCGGGAAACACCAGCATCAGCGCGGCGGCACCGGCTGCCAGCCAGGGGAGCAGTACCGTGCTCCACAACAGCGGGCGCCGGGCAGCGGCGGTCATTCGGACCGGGAAGCGGGTAAAGTAGCCGCAGGCACAGGAAGCGAGAAGAACAGCGATAAACAGGCACAGGGCCGCAATGGTGAGCAGGTTCAACAGCAGCGCCGCCTACCCCAGGATCATGCACCGCCCTCCTTCCGGCGCCTCGCCTTCTGCGTCTCGATCAGCCGTTCGAGCTGCTCCAGCTGGGCCTCGGTCAGTTCCGACGAAATAGAGGTAAAGGCCGCGACCAGTCCGTTGTCATCGTCGACAAATTCGCGGGTGACATCCTGGATCAACTGGCCGACGAAGGCGTAGCGCTCCACGGCCGGGCGGTACTGGAAGGCGTGCCCCAGCTTCTCCCGACTCAGCAGGCCTTTCTTGAACAGGCGGTCGAGAGTGCTCTGGATGGTATTGAGGGAGCCGCCGCGGGCTCTGCTCAAATGGGCATGGACCTGCTTGGCGTCGGCGGATTTCGCTTCCCACAAATAGTGAAGAACCTGTTTTTCCAGGTCGCCAAGTCGCATATGACCCGCCCATACTGTTCAGCTGCTGCTTGCCAGGATGATACAGAGCGAAAAAACCGACCGTCAATAGGTTTTTCATCGGCTTGCCGAGATCCCGATCCCTCCCCGCCGATCAAGGTGACTTTGAAGTTGTTACAATCCCTGGAAAACCTCCCCCGGTGAAGGGAAAGCATGCCGAAACGCCCAAGTTCAAGGCCACAGACCTCCCGAGACTCCGCGCTCCGCCCGGACAGCGACACCACCGGGGGCCTGAACGAATTCGGCCACCGGGTATCCTTTGGCGAAGCCCTCCGGGTGTGGCTGCGAGTGGCGGTCCTGAGCTTTGGCGGACCTGCCGGGCAGATCTCGATCATGCACCGCATCCTGGTCGACGAAAAACGCTGGGTCAGCGAGAACCGGTTTCTGCACGCGCTCAACTATTGCATGGTGCTGCCGGGGCCGGAGGCCCAGCAACTGGTGACATACATCGGCTGGTTGTTGCACGGTGTCAGGGGCGGACTGGTAGCGGGTAGCCTTTTCGTATTGCCCGGGTTCCTGAGCATTCTGCTGCTCAGTCTGCTTTACGCCGGTTTTCAGGACACGGGCCTGGTGCAGGCGCTGTTTTTCGGCATCAAGGCGGCGGTGTTGGCCATCGTCATCCAGGCCGTGATCAGCATCGGCAGGCGGGCCCTGAAGAACAGCTACATGTACGCCCTGGCCGCGGCCGCCTTCGTAGCCATTTTCTTCTTTGCCGTGCCCTTTCCACTGGTGATCATCGCCGCCGGCCTGATCGGCCTGGCGGGCCGGTATCTCGATCCGGAGCGATTCGTGGTCATCCGCGGCCACGAAACCCCGGAAGACGGGAAACAGGCGGTCGACGCGATGATGGACGGCGGCGCCGCGGGCCATACCCGCGCATCCCGCGGCCGGGCCCTCAAGGTGCTCGCCGTCTGGCTGCCGCTATGGTTCGTACCGCTGATTCTCCTGGCGGTGACACTGGGCACGGACAATGTATTTACCCAGATAGGTCTCTTTTTCAGCAAGCTCGCGGTGGTGACTTTCGGCGGCGCCTACTCGGTGTTGGCTTATATGGTGCAGGAAGCGGTGCAGAACTACGGCTGGCTGGCCCCCGGGGAAATGCTGGACGGCCTGGGAATGGCGGGAACCACCCCCGGGCCGCTGATCCAGGTGGCCCAGTTCGTCGGCTTCATGGGCGCTTTCCGTGATCCGGGAGTACTCGATCCGTTTGTCGCGGGACTGTTCGCGTCGGTCCTGGTGACCTGGATGACGTTTGTCCCCTGTTTCCTGTGGATTTTTCTCGGCGCACCCTATGTGGAAACCCTGCGCGGCAACCGCTCGGTAAGCGCGGCCCTGTCGGCAGTGACCGCCGCGGTTGTCGGTGTCATGTTGAATCTGGCAATCTGGTTTGCGGTGCATGTGGCCTTTGCCGATGTGGCGACGGTCCGCGCCTACGGAATGCAGCTTCTCGTTCCGGCCCTGGACAGCGTGCAAATCGCCAGCATCCTGCTTGCGTGCGGCGCCTTTGGCGCAATGCTGCGCTTCAAAATGGGCATGCTTCCGGTAATTTTCGTCAGCGCCCTGCTGGGCATTGGCTACCACCTTGTCGTGAGCCTTGCCGGCCCGTGATTACTTCATCCCGCTGCCGTACATGAATTTCCGCAGCGGCGCCAAGGTGACGGTTATTGGCCCGGCAATCAACAGTGGAGAAAAACCGCTGTATCGACAGGAGATGGCGTTACCGTGGCCCGCCAAAGCGGCGAATTACGCAATGCCGGGCGGAACAGTATGGCAACTACCGCCAGTGCCATTACCGGTAGAATGAAATTGGACATCGAGCCTCGTTAGAATTTTTTTGCAGGCCCTTTTATCAGGGGCGGTAGTGGCCGGTAAGATGAGCGAGATTTTCCAGTTCGCACTCCTCGCTGTAGTGGATGAATGCGCGGCGGATCCTATCCGTGACCCCTTCTCTTAAACCACCGAGTTCCGCGACTATCGCGTCTTCGATTTCACTCAGGGAAACCTGCACCAGATCGTAGATCACGGTTACCTCGCCGCCGCGGACATCCACCGCCTCGACGCCCATCAGCGACTCCAGGCCCTGCCACTGCCCTTCCTCCGCCGAAGGACTCAGACCAGCCGGTTGTATATCCAGGCCAGCAGCCAGCCGATAAAGCCGGCGACCACCGCCCAGGCGATCATGCCGACGAACACTCCCTTGGCGGTGAGGTGCCAGCCCATCTGGGAAATGTCCATATGCAGCATGTCGCCGGACAGACCCATCGTCATGTCGGGCAACAGCGCGACCAGCAGGCTGCACAGCAGCCAGGCGATGGCAAAACTGAGCGCGGAGGCGATGCCGAATTTACAGGCGTGCAATTTCATCGTGGGAATCCCTCTTTCAACGGGTTGAACGGATTTGTCGGCATCCATTTACATCTCCTGCATTCTATTGGCGCTCTGGGTCATCTGCCTGGCCTCCTGCTCCTCCAGCGACTGCAGTTCTTCCGCCAGCTCCCGCGTAGCCTCGATGTCCGCCCTGCCGTGGAGGTAGCGGTAGAGATCAATCACCTGCTCGTGCTGGTCGGTGATACGACCATGATTTCATTCGGTTCGAGATCCTGGAAAGGTGCGTCGCAGTGCGTGCTGTGCAATGGGGGGCTTCTCCATGTAATCGTAGCACCAGGTGTGCAGCGCCCTCGTCTCGGCGGTTTCCACGAACCCGGCAACTATTCCGGCGAGCCACTCCTCGTGCCGCGCCAGGTACTCCAGCAACAGCTTTGAGCGGGCGTTCTCGTTCTTGCCCGCACAATGTGCAGGCAGGCGGACAAATTCTTGTGGAACTCGCGGGTCCAGACCAGCACATCCCGCAGGATTTCAACTTGCATGACTTATCTCCACCGGAGGCTGGCGGCACAATCGTCCACCATAAAACGCATATCCCGTAACGAATTGTAGCAACGAGCCCCGTTTGGCTATTGCTGCTGTTCAATCGCCGAACCCATGATAGGCGGCATACTGAGCGCGCTGGTATTTGTGCTATTGGTAATACCTGCAACCTTCATTCTCTGGAAACCGGAAAGCCCCTGAAGCTCCACAAATGGAAGACTACTGGGAGAAGCTGGAAATGAACCTGTATATAAAGTTGTTGGCATCACTGGTGGTGCTGCTAGCCGCCACTGGCACTCGCGCGCAGTCCGACCACGGTATGATGATGGGCGGCTGGGGCCACGCGGTCTGGTGGATACTCGGCGTGCTGATTCTCGTGGCCCTGGTATTGGCGATACTGGCTCTGCTGAAATATCTGTTCGGGCGTAGGTGACTTAAGCTGTTGTTGACATCAACTTCTCGAGCCCCGCCGGCGACCAGACCACTCGCGCCGCGCAATTTTCGGCCCGATTGGATTATTACTGTAAAGCAATAGAACTGTCACGGAGCTTCTGGCATGGCGCGGAATCGACACCGTCCGGAAAAAGATTCGCAGCACACCTCCGACGAGTGGGTCTGCCCCATGCACCCGGAGATAGTGCGCAGCGAACCCGGCGACTGTCCCATCTGCGGCATGGCGCTGGAACCGCGCAGCGCAGCCGCGGACGAGGAGAATCCGGAACTTGCGGATATGCGCCGGCGCTTCTGGATCAGCGCCCTGCTGACGGTACCGGTAGTGGTCCTGGCGATGTCCAGGTTTATTCCCTTCCTGCCATTGGACGAGTGGATTCCGACCAGGGTGGGCGGCTGGCTGGAAATGATACTGGCGACGCCGGTGGTGCTCTGGGGTGGCTGGCCCTTCTTCGTGCGCGGGGTGCGCTCGGTGATTACCCGCAAGCTGAACATGTTCACCCTGATCGGGCTGGGCGTCGCCGTGGCCTATTTCTACAGCGTGATCGCGCTGCTGTTTCCCGATTTTTTCCCAGGGACCTTCCGCGAGGAGAGCGGGATGGTCGGTGTCTATTTCGAGGCCGCCGCGGTGATCGTCACCCTGGTGCTGCTGGGCCAGGTGCTGGAACTGCGGGCACGCAGCGCGACCAACGCCGCCATCCGCGCGCTGCTGGGGCTGGCGCCGAAGGCGGCGCGGCGCATCGATGCCGACGGGAACGAGGAGGACGTCCCCCTGGACAGGGTCGAGGTCGGCGACAAGTTGCGGGTGCGCCCCGGCGAAAAAATCCCGATTGATGGCGTGGTGCTGGAGGGGCGCTCCAGTGTGGACGAGTCGATGATCACCGGCGAGCCGATCCCGGTCGAGAAGACCGAGGGCGACAAGGTCATCGGCGCCACGGTCAACGGCACGGGCGGGCTGGTGATGGAGGCGGAGCGCGTCGGTACAGAGACGCTGCTCGCGCAGATAGTGCAGATGGTGGCCGAGGCGCAGCGCTCCCGCGCGCCCATCCAGAAACTGGCAGATGTAGTGGCCTCGTATTTCGTGCCGGCGGTGGTGCTGATCGCGCTGGTCAGCTTTGCGGTCTGGGCCACCATGGGGCCGGAACCGCGCGGCGTCTACGCGATGATCAACGCGGTGGCGGTGCTGATCATCGCCTGCCCCTGCGCCCTCGGCCTGGCCACGCCCATGTCGATCATGGTGGCCAGCGGCAAGGGCGCCAGCCTCGGGGTGCTGTTCAAGAACGCCGAGGCGATAGAACTGCTGCGCAAGGTGGACACACTGGTAGTGGACAAGACCGGCACCCTGACCCAGGGCAAGCCGGCGCTGGTCAGTGTCGAGACCGTCGAGGGTTTCGACGAGGACAGCCTGCTACGCCTGGCGGGCTCCCTGGAGCGCGGCAGCGAACACCCGTTGGCGGCGGCCATAGTGCGCGGTGCCGAGGAGCGCGGCGCGGAACTGGTCAAGGCGGAGGATTTCGACTCGGTCACCGGCAAGGGGGTGCGCGGCCGCGTGGACGGCAAGGCAGTCGCCCTAGGCAATAGAAAGCTGATGAAAGACCTGGACGTGGATATCGGCGATCTGTGGAAAACTGCCGAGACCCTGCGGGGAGAGGGCCAGACGGTGATGTTCGTATCGGTGGAAGGCAAGGCCGCCGGGCTGGTGGGTGTGGCCGACCCGATCAAGGAGTCGACACCGGAGGCCATCCATTTGCTGCACCGGGACGGGGTGGAGATCGTCATGATTACCGGCGACAACAGCGTTACCGCCGAGGCGGTGGCGGAAAACCTCGATATCAGCCGGGTATTCGCCGATGTGCTGCCCAACGAGAAGGCCGAGTACATCAAGAAGCTGCAGAAGGAGGGCCTCGTCGTGGCCATGGCCGGCGACGGCATCAACGACGCCCCCGCGCTGGCCCAGGCCCAAGTGGGCATCGCCATGGGCACCGGTACCGACGTGGCCATGGAAAGCGCCGGCATCACCCTGGTCAAGGGCGACCTGCGCGGCATAGCGCGCGCCCGGAGCCTGTCCCACGCCACCATGCGCAATATCAAGCAGAATCTCTTCTTCGCCTTCGCCTATAACGCCACCGGCGTGCCCGTCGCCGCCGGCGTGCTCTACCCCGCCTTCGGCATACTGCTGTCGCCCATGATCGCCGCCGCTGCTATGTCCGCGAGTTCGGTGTCGGTGATTGGCAATGCGCTGCGACTAAACCGCGTACGGATATAGGGAGGCTGGGCATATGGAGCGGGAGCAATGAATCGGGACGCACACCAACGGCACCAGGACGCGCGCCAGGCGCGCAGCTATCGCGCGCACGATGGGGAATTCGCCGCCTGGGCGGCGGGATACGGGGTGATCCACCACCGCGCCGACACCCAGGTCAGGGTCTTCCGCATGGCCTGCGACCTGGAACAGCGCGGCGCCGTCCCCGACAGGTCCCGGGTGTTCCGCCTGCTGGCGGCGGCCGACCGGCTGGCGCGGGCCGCCATGTGGCTGGTGGTGCACATGACCTACACGAAGCGCGTCTGCACTGATGGCCGCGCCATGGACGCCGGGGACTTCAAGACAGATCCCCAGGGCCATACCGGCGGCTCGCTGAACATGGTGCCCGGCTATATCGGCTACCTGGCGGCCAACGCCCTCTGCGGCCTAACCCGCAGCTGGCTGATGGGCCAGGGCCACTGCGTGGCCGCCATCGACGCCTGCAACCTGCTGGTGGGCAATATGGAGGCAGAGCACGCCGCCCGCTACCGCTGGACCGATGCCGGTCTGACCCGCTTCGTGCGTGATTTCTACTCCTACGCGCTGGACAGCCGGGGGCGACCGGAATCTCCCCTAGGCAGCCACGTGAACGTGAATACCGCCGGCGGCATTCTCGAGGGCGGCTACCTCGGCTTCGCGGAACTGCAGTATGTGCATATGCCGCTGCCGGGCGAGCGGCTGGTGGCCTTTCTCAGCGATGGCGCCTTCGAGGAGCAGCGCGGCGGCGACTGGGCACCGCGCTGGTGGCGCGCCGAGGACTGCGGCCTGGTCACCCCCATCATGATCGCCAACGGGCGGCGCATTGAGCAGCGCTCGACCCTGTTCCAGCAGGGAGGCGTGGACTGGTTTGCCGCGCACCTGCGACTGAACGGCTTCGACCCGCTGTTGATCGACGGCACCGACCCCGCCGCCTTCGCCTGGGCCATCTTCGAGGCGGAGGAGCGCCTGCAGGGGTGCGCCGATGCGGTCGCCAACGGCAGTGCCCACTACCCAGTGCCGCTGCACTATGTGATCGCCGAGGCGCCAAAAGGCTACGGTTTTCCCGGTGCCGGCACCAACCGCGCCCACGGGCTGCCGCTGGCGGGCAACCCCGCTCAGGACGACAGCGCCCGCGGCGAGTTCACCGCCGGTGCCGCCGAACTCCACGTGGAAGAAAGCGCGCTGCGCGAGGCGCGGCCCTATTTCAGCAACCACGCCGCACAGGGCCGGGCGCGGGAAAAGGATCACCCCCTGAGCAGGCGCGACCTCTCCCTCAAGCAGCAGCTGGAACCGGGCTGGCGCCCCGTCGGCGAGCGCGTGTCGCCCATGGCGGCGCTCGACGAGTACTTCGTAGCCGTCACCGGCTCCAATCCCGAGTGGCGGGTGCGCGTCGGCAATCCCGACGAACTGACCAGCAACCGCTTCTACCGCACCCTGAAGCACTTCCGCCACCGGGTGTTCGAGCCGGAGCCAGGCAGCGACGAGGCGGTGGACGGCTCGGTGATCACCGCCCTGAACGAGGAGGCGGTGGCCTGCGCGGCACTGGGCAACAAGGGCGGTATCAACCTGGTCGTCACTTACGAGGCCTTCGCGGTGAAGATGCTCGGCATCGTGCGCCAGGAGATCATCTTCGCCCGCCACCAGAAGGAAGCGGGACGGCCGCCCAGATGGCTGTCGGTGCCCTTTCTGCTCAGCTCCCACACCTGGGAAAACGGCAAGAACGAGCAATCCCACCAAGACCCGACCCTGTGCGAGGCACTGCTCGGCGAGATGTCCGACACCAGCGTTGTGCGCTTCCCGGCAGATGCCAACAGCGCCCTGGCCGCCCTCGCGGACTGCTACCGGCGGCAGGGCGAAGTGCATGCGCTGGTGGTGCCGAAGCAGGAGCTGCCGGTGCTGCTGGACGGCGAAGAGGCGCGGCAGCTGGTGCGCGACGGCGCCCTTCTGGTTGGCGGCGATGCGGATGCAAGCGTGCGCCTGGTGGCCGTGGGCGCCTACCAGTTACAGCAGTGTCGGCTGGCCCAACGGCGGCTGGCGGAGCGCGGGATCGACGCTGCGCTGGTGTGCCTGCTCGAGCCCGGCCGCTTCCGCCGGCACTTCCGCGACGAGTGGGAGCGCCAGGCGGGTGCGGATCCCAAGCTCGCGGAGGCGCTCTTCCCCGCGGACGCCATCGCCACCCTGGTCGCCAGCCACACCCGCCCCGAGGCCCTCGCCGGGCTGCTGCCGGATGGCTGCATCCTGCACGGCTATCGCAACCGCGGCGGCACCCTGGACGTCGAGGGCATGCTGTTTGCCAACGGCTGCAGCTGGCTGCACCTGCTGCAGTCGCTGTCCGATCAACTGGAAACTCCCCTGTCCGAATGGCTACGGGCGGAGGAGCTGGCGGCCCTCGCCGGGAAAGCGGATCCGCGCCCGCTGCTGCGCTTCTCGTCGTGACCGACACCGTCCGCGAAGGACGGACATGGCAGAGTGATCTTCGGTCTTTACCCCAGCCAAAAGTGCGCGCGGGAGGCTTGGCGGTGAAATTCGCCTACCTGGCCTGGAGCCTGATCCTGCTGGGAATCTGGGCGCTGATTTCTTTAATCCCCCGTTCTCTGGAGAGAATCACCGGCACCCGCAGGCCGGGAAAGGCGTAGCCGGATCTGTTTCTCGATCTCGATGATCGCAAACAGCGCCACACCTACGCCGACGATAAGCACCCCATCCGGGAAAGATACGGCTTCCGTGGCGAAGATCCCCTGCAGGGGAGAGAGGTAGGTGATGGCGAACTGCCCGGCGGTAACCACAATCACCGCCAGCCATACAACCCCGGTGCCGCGCACCGCCTTCCACGTCAGGGAGGTGCCGTACATGTTGCGGATAAAGAATAGATGAAAGATTTCCATCACCACCAGCGTATTCATCGCCATGGTGCGCGCCAGATCCAGGGAGTACTGCCGGTCAATCGCATAGGTGTAAATCCCGAACACGCCGCACAGGAACAGGATGCCCACCAGCACGATATGCCAGACCAGCACGCCCGTCAGCAGCGGATGGCCGCGGGGCCGGGGCGGGCGGTGCATGGTGTTCTCCTCGGTCGGCTCGAACGCGAGCGCAATGCCGAGGGTGACCGCGGTAATCAGATTTACCCACAGAATCTGGATGGGTGTTATCGGCAGCACCATGCCGAACATCAGCGCCACGATGATGCTCGAGGCTTCACCGGCGTTGGTCGGCAGCGTCCAGCTGATCACCTTCTTGATGTTGTCGTAAACCGTGCGCCCCTCACGCACGGCGGCGGCGATGGAGGCGAAGTTGTCATCCGCCAGAACCAGTTCTGAGGCTTCCTTGGCGGCCTCGCTCCCCTTTCTGCCCATCGCAATGCCGACATCGGCGCGCTTGAGCGCGGGGGCATCGTTGACGCCGTCGCCGGTCATCGCCACGGTGATGCCGTGCGCCTGCAGCGCAGTCACCAATCGCAGTTTGTGCTCGGGGCTGGTGCGGGCAAAGATATCGACGTCCAGCACTTCCACTCCCAAGGTCGTGTCATCGAGGTTGTCGATATCCACACCGGTCAGCGCCTTTTCCGGCTCCTGCAGGCCTATCTGCTGCCCGATGGCCTTGGCGGTCGCCACATGGTCACCGGTGATCATCTTCACCCGGATGCCGGCCCCGCGGCATTCCGCCACCGCCGCAATCGCCTCCTGGCGGGGCGGATCGATCAGGCCGACCAGGCCGAGAAATATCAGCGTATCCTTCACGTCCAACTCTTCCAGCACGGTGTGCTCGGGCTTTACCGGCTTGGTGGCCAGGGCCAGCACGCGCTGGCCCTGCGCCGCCACCTCGTCCGCCAGCTCCCGCCAATAAGCCTCATCCAGCGGTGCGGTATCCCCCTCGGCGGTACGCTGGGCTTTACACATCGCCAGAATCTGTTCCGGCGCCCCCTTGACGGCGATCAGAGCGTGGTTTTCATGGTCGTGGTTCAGGGTGGCCATGAATTTGTGCCTGGCATCAAAGGGAATGAGGTCGGTGCGGGTCCACTGGCTGCGGGCTTCGGCGCCGTCCATCCCGGCCTTGGCGGAAAAGGCCAGCAGCGCGCCTTCCATGGGATCGCCTTCGACGGTCCAGGTGTCTTCGTGCTTCCTGAGTTCGGCGTCGTTACACAGGGCCGCGACACGGGCCAGCTCGAGCAAAGGCGGGTGGTCCGATAGGGCAGCCGGGCTGCCCTCGCGCGTTATCTCCCCCAGCGGTTCATAACCGTCGCCTCCAACGGCATACCGGTGCCCGTGTATGACCACCGATGCAACGCTCATCTCGTTGCGCGTGAGGGTCCCGGTCTTGTCGGTGCAGATCACCGATACCGATCCCAGTGTCTCGATGGCCGGCAGGCGGCGGACGATGGCGTTGCGCCGCGCCATGGCCTGTACTCCGACCGCCAGGGTTATGGTCAGCACCGCCGGCAGCCCCTCCGGTATGGCGGCCACCGATAGGCCCACGACCGCCATAAACAACTCGGAAAACTCGTGATGCAAGACAAACAACCCAAAGATCAAGATCAGCGCGGCAATGGCCAGGATAAAAACCGCGAGCCACCGGGCGAATATCCCCATCTGTTCCACCAGCGGAGTGGTCAGGGTTTCGACTTCGGCGAGCAGGCCACTGATGCGCCCGATTTCGGTCTCCGCGCCGCTGGCCACCACCACGCCCACGCCCTGCCCGCTGGTGACGGTGGTACCGCTGTGGGCCAGGCAGGAGCGGTCACCCAGCGCCGTATCGGCGCCGACCGGATCGGTCCGCTTTTCCACCGCGACCGATTCGCCGGTCAGTATCGCCTCCTGGATCTGCAGGCCGTGGGTCTTCAGCAGGCGAAGATCGGCCGGCACCTTGTCGCCGGCCTCGAGCAAGACGATATCGCCGGGCACCAGCTTTTCGCCCTCGACGGAGTGCCTCTGGTTGCCGCGCAGCACCGCGGCCCGCGGCGCCAGCATATGCCGAATGGCATCCATCGCCTTTTCCGCCTTGCCTTCCTGGGCAAAGCCGATAACGGCATTGACGACAACCACGGCGAGGATCACGGCGGTATCCACCCAGTGATCGAGCAGGCTGGTGATCAGCGCCGCGCCCAGCAGGACGTAGATCAGGATGTTGTCAAAATGCGTGAAAAAACGCCGCAGCAGTCCGTGTCTCGGCGGCGCCGGCAGGCGGTTGGGGCCGTGGGTTTCGAGTCGCGCCAGCGCCTCGCTCTCGCTGAGCCCCGCCGGCGTCGTCTCCAGTTCGGAGAGTACCTGCTCCTGCGACAACGCGTGCCAGTTTTGTTCGCGCCTCATCGGAACCCCTTGATCGAATTTACCGACTTCTACCCCCTTATCACCGGCAGAGAATAGCAGCCGCGAGGTATAGCCACCGCCAGTGCTAGACTCACGCCATGGACTCTCCCTCTGCCGGCTGACGGCGTGCGCCGATTGGGCGACTGTGAACACGACACACCGGAGCTGCCCTGATTATGCCGAGAACCGAACCGTTCGAATCCCATCACCGCCGCTACGACGACTGGTTCCAGCGCCACGCGGGCGCCTACCACTCGGAGTTGCTGGCGATTCGCGCACTGTTGCCCTGGCAGGGACTGGGCCTGTCCATAGGCGTCGGCACCGGGCGCTTCGCCGCACCGCTGGGCATACAGGTGGGCATAGACCCGGCCCGAGCCGTATTGGACTATGCGGCGCGGCGGGACATCGCCGCGGTACAGGCGGTGGCGGAAGCCCTGCCCTTCGCGGACGGCCTGTTCGAGCGCGCCCTGTGCGTGACCACCCTATGTTTCCTGGATGACGCCGTTGCGGCCCTGCGCGAGGCCCGCCGCGTGTTGAAGCCCGGCGGCGCACTGGTAATCGGCTTTATCGATCGCGCCAGCACCCTCGGCCAACACTATCAGGCCCACCGGGCCGAGAGTGCCTTCTACCGCGGCGCAACCTTCTTCTCCGCGAGCGAAGTGAAGCGGCTGCTGGACGACACTGGTTTTGCAGTGTCGGTGTGGGGGCAGACCCTGTCGAAGGCGCCGGAGCAAACACGCGAGATCGAGCCCTTAAGCGGCGGCTACGGTCGGGGGGCTTTTGTCGTGGTGAAAGCCATACGGCCGTAGCCAATATACAGGGGACAGGAGCGTGGGAATTACCCCGTCTATTTTTCTGCGACTCTTTCTGCCCTTTGTCTTGCTTTTCACCTGTCCCTTGGCGACTGTCGCGGAACCACAAAGCGAAAGCACACAGGTACTCGAGGTCTTCATTCGCCATGGCTGTCCCCACTGTGCCGAGGCCAAGAAATACCTGCCGCAACTCGCCCGTACAAGGCCGAACCTGCGCATCGTCTACCGCTCCCTGGATGAAGACCCGCGGGCCGCACGGCTACCTGGGACTCTATATCCTCGCCTATATCGCCGACGATACATTGATGGTGACGCTCGCAGTAGTCGCGCTCGGCAGCAGAAAACTGTCGGAGCGCGCCGGGCGCTGGCTGAAACTGATCAATGGGCTGGTAATGCTGTTTCTCGACACGATTATGCTGCTCTTTCCACAGCTGCTTATGTAGCTTGCTAGATATTTTTCTTCTCAAACAGATAGAAGAGCCCCAGCGCCACCAGCCAGAACAGCAGTACGAGCAACCAGGGCGAGACGCCCAGGGATTCCGGCAAGCCGATTTTTCCGTAGTCCTTCCAGGCCAATATGGTGGTTTCGAAAAACGGATACAGCTCGGCATAGAGGGCCGCACCCAACAGCATGCCCAGAACCGCAAAGGCCGCGTGCCAGCGTCCCTCTCCGAGTGCCCCCACCGAGGTGCCCGGGCAGTAGCCCATAATGGCCCAGCCGATACCGAAGAGACCACCGCCGATCAGCACCGCACCGACATTCATCGCCTTGTGGCTCAGCTGGATCACCTCCAGCTGCGCCAGCAGCAGTATCCCGACCATGCCCACCATTATCGCCGACAGCATGAACTTGAGGATGGTCATGTCGCGAAACAGCAGCGCGCCAACCTGTTTCTCGAAGCGCAGCACCCTGCCCTTCTGTAACAGGAAACCGAATACGATTCCGGCCAGCAGGCCCAGCCAGTGTTCAGCGCTCATCGCCCTCCCCTCCTGTAGACTGCGTTGGCCACCAGTGCGCCCACGCTGAAAAACATCGCCAGCGCCACCAGCCCGCTGATCGACAGCTGCATCATGCCACTGAGCCCATGGCCGCTGGGACAGCCGCTGGCCAGACGCACGCCGATCATCGCGACGATACCGCCGCCGACAGCGCCCAGCGCACGCTTGCCCACCGAGGGGCCGAAGCGCTCGCGCCATATCGGCGGCACCGCTTCCAGCCTGTAGCTCTTGTCCGTGAGTGACGAGATGAGTGCGCCGATAAAGATGCCGAGCACCAGCATAAACTGCCAGTCGATCTTGACTTTGGTCTTGGCGAAGTATGCGTTCTCCGCCACATGGGCCGGCGCTATCTTTTCCTCCACCAGTCCCGCCGCGCGCACGAAGGTGGTCGACGCGCCGAGATAGTGGGTCTTGCCGAGCATTTCCGTGGTCAGCCACGCCGAGGCCACGGCCAGTATCCCGGCCAGCGCGCCGGCGAGATAGGGGCTCCAGCCGCCGTTGTTACCTTTCCTGCTTGACGACATGGCACCTCCGTCAAATTTGTCCGCTCAAGTGAATATAGCGTTGATAGCCGTTGTCGGGGGCCGCCCCGGGCGCGCGGTAGATTTATAGAGGAGCCCTTAAGGTTCACTTAATCTTGCCCCCCTAGACTGCCCTCTATCCAATCTCCCAAGAGGGTATGCAATGGAAGCGGAAGGAAACCGGCACTGCGAATCCCCCGGCATTACCCAGCGCCAGCCGCCGGTGCCCGCGCACCGCTTTGCGCTCACTACCGCCGGCGACTCGGGGCGTGCCGAGGTGGAAGCCTATATCGCACGGAAGTTCTCCGAAACCTACGGCGCACGCATCCACAGCTTCCTGCCCCAGCTGCTGTCGCTGCATGCCGGCGGCGTCCTCGGCGCAGCACTGGGGCTGCGCCGCGCCGACAGCGGCACGCTCTTCCTGGAGCAGTATCTGGACCGGCCGGTGGAGCAGCAGCTGGCGGAGGCCGCCGGGCGGCCGGTGGCGCGCGTGGACATAGTCGAGATCGGCAACCTGGTCTCCACCTCCCGCGGCAGCAGCCGGCTGCTGTTCCTGATGCTCGCCGAACTCTTCGCCAGCGCCCGCGTGACCTGGGCGATTTTTACCGCGACCCCGGAAGTGCACAAACTGCTGGCCAGGCTCACCGCCGACCATGTAGTGCTGTGCGAGGCGGACGGCAAACGCCTGGGGGCAGAACTCAAAAACTGGGGCAGCTACTACGACACCCGCCCCGCGGTCACAGCGATCAACGTACCGCTCTCGCGGGACGCGCTGTTGCAGCAGCCGCTTGCACGGGAGCTGCTACAAAAGTGCGCCATACAGGCGAAACCCCTGGCCCGGTTGTTTTTGGAGGGCAATAGATGCAATTGATCGAGAGTCTGCGCAACACCGCCGCGCAGTATCCGGAGCGGCTGGCGCTCACCGGCGACAGCACATGTTTTACCTATGCAGAGCTGGTGCGGGCGGTGGATGCCATCGCGGAGCAACTTCAGGCCCGGCGTATTTCCACCCTCGGGCTCTACGCCGACAATGGCCCCGACTGGCTGCTGGTGGATCTCGCCTGCCAACGGGCCGGCATTACACTGGTGCCGCTGCCCGGATTCTTCTCCGAACAGCAGCTGGCCCACACCCTGAACGCGAGTGGCATGCAGGCACTTTTGACGGACGACTGCGAGCGCTTTACCGCGCTGGAGCAGGTGGGCGAGGCGTCGGCGGAGATCGCCGGGCTGGCGCTGATCAGCGTTGTTCAGACGGAACCGCCGCAGCTGCCGGCGCAGACCGCAAAGATCACCTTCACCTCCGGCTCCACCGGTACGCCGCGCGGCGTCTGCCTATCGAATCGCACCCAGTTCACCACCGCGCAGGCGCTGCGCGACAGCCTCTCTGCGCTCAATCCCAGCCGTCACCTGTGCCTGCTGCCGCTGGCCACGCTGCTGGAAAACGTGGCCGGCGCCTACGCCAGCTGGCTTATCGGCGGCGGCGTGATTGCACCCGGTCTCGCCAGCCTCGGGTTTTCCGGCAGTTCACAGCTGGATATCGCGCAGCTGTGCCGCTGCATAGACACGCAGCAGCCGCACAGCCTGATCTTGCTGCCGCAGATGCTCAAGGCGTTGGTGGAGCAGAGTGTGCACAAGGGCTGGCGGCCGCCGCGCTCGCTGGCGTTTGTCGCCGTGGGCGGCGGCAAGGTATCCGCGGAACTGCTGTGGCAGGCGCGCTCCCTCGGGCTGCCGGTGTACGAAGGCTACGGCCTGTCCGAGTGCGGCTCGGTGGTGACCCTCAACCTGCCCGGAGCCGACCGCCCCGGCAGTGCCGGGCGCCCCCTGCCCCACTGCGACATCAAAGTGGCGGAGGGCGAGGTGCTGGTGCGCGGCCCGCGCTATCTCGGTTACCTGGATGATGCGGACGGCACCGGCGAGTGGCTGGCCACCGGCGACCTGGGCGAGTTCGACAGCGACGGCTACCTGCATATCACCGGGCGCAAAAAGAATATCCTGATCAGCTCCTACGGCCGCAATATCTCCCCGGAGTGGATCGAGAGCGAAGTCCTGCTGACACCACTGCTGCTGCAGTGCGTGCTGCTCGGCGACGGCCGCCCCCACTGCAGTGCATTGATTTTCCCGCGCCCGGGCACCGAGGCCGAACAGGTCGAGCAGTGGCTGCAAACCGTTAACCGGTGCCTGCCGGATTATGCGCGCGTGCGCCGCTGGGCGCCGCTGCCACAGCCACTGACCTTCCCCGGCGGCCTGCTCACCGCGAACGGCCGCCCGCGGCGCGACGCCATCGCCGAGCGCTACGCGGAAATCATTGAAAACCTGTATCAATCCTGAGGACAGCCCTATGCAGTTTTACGACCAGTTGCAGCAGCAGACGGAGGCGGCGCGACGCTCGCTTTTGGAGGTTCCGCTGATCCAGCGCGGCGCGCGCGGCGAGCTGACGCTCGACGAATACGTGTCCTTTCTGGCCCAGGCCTACCACCACGTGAAGCACACGGTGCCGCTGATGATGGCCTGCGGCAGCCGCCTGGGCGAACAACAGGAGTGGCTGCGCGTAGCCATCGCCGAGTATATCGAGGAGGAGACAGGCCACCAGGAGTGGATACTCGGCGACATCGCCGCCTGCGGCGCGGATGCGGAGGCTGTACGCAATGGCGCGCCGAATCTCAGCACCGAACTGATGGTCGCCTACGCCTATGACACCATCGCGCGCGGCAATCCGCTCGGGTTTTTCGGCATGGTGCATGTGCTCGAGGGCACCAGCATCCAGCTCGCGGACAGCGCCGCCTCCGCCATCCAGCAGTCCCTCGACCTGCCGGACAAGGCGTTCAGCTACCTGCGCTCCCACGGTGCGCTGGATATCGGCCACGTGGCCTTTTTCAAGGGGTTGATGAACCGCATCGAGGCGGAGGGGGACCAGCGGGCCATAGTGCACAGCGCGCGGGTGATCTACCGTCTGTACGGCGATATCTTCCGCGAGCTGGACTCGGCTTCGCGGCAGATGGAGGTGGCCTGAGATGCGCGCGCGCAGACGCGATGATATGCCGCAAACGGTGCTGCTCACCGGCGCCAGTGGCGGCATAGGCACGGCCATAGCGCAGGCCCTGGCGGAGGATGGCCACCGTCTTGTTCTGGTGGGCAGGAATGCGGGAAGGCTGGAGCGCCTGAAGGCGGACCTGGCCGGCAGCAAGCGGCATATCGCCGTGACCGCCGACCTGCTCGACGCAACCCGGAGAAATACCCTGGTGTCCACCTGCACCGCGCTGCCCGGCGGCGTGGATGTGCTGATCAACAACGCCGGCGTATCCACCTTTGCGATGCTGGGTGATATCGGCGACCGGACGCTGGGTGCCATGCTGAACACCAACCTGCTCGCACCCATCGCCCTGACCCGCGACCTGCTGCCGCTGCTGCAAAACAGCGAGCGCGCGGCGGTGATCAATATCGGTTCCGCCTTCGGTCACATCGGCCACCCGGGATTCAGCGTCTACAGCGCCAGCAAATTCGGCATGCACGGCTTTACCGAGGCGTTGCGCCGGGAACTGGGCGACAGCGACATCGCGGTGCACTACCTGGCGCCGCGCGCGGTGGATACCGAGCTCAATACCGAGGCGGTCAACAGCCTCAACCGCGCGCTCGGCAACAAATCCGACCCGCCGGTGCGGGTGGCGCAGCAGGTGCGACACCTGCTTACCCGAAGCGGCAGCGAGCGGCGTTTTATCGGCTGGCCGGAGCGTTTCTTTATCAAACTGAACGCGCTCTTTCCCTCGCTGGTGGATGGCGCGCTGAGTAAGAAGATGCCGCTAATCCGCCAACATGCCAAACAAAATTACATCTCAGGAGAATCCACATGAAGTTCATGCGCATAAAACATTCCCTAAAGATTTTCGCTGCGATCTTGAGCCTGGCGGTTTCCCCCGCACTCTGGGCCGACCCGGCAAACGACGCGGTCGTCGAACTGCAAAAGGCCTGGGCACAAGCCAAATACCAGACACCCGAGAAACAGCAGGAAGCGGCCTTCGGGGTGCTGGCGCAACAGGCGCAAGCCGCCACCGCCAACTACCCGCAAAGCGCGCAGGTATGGGTGTGGAGCGGGATCATTCGTGCCTCCCACGCGGGCGCCAAGGGCGGGCTGGGTGCGCTGTCGCTGGTCAAGGCGGCCAGGGCGGATCTGGAGCAGGCCATCGCCATTGATGGCAGCGTGCTCGACGGCGCCGCCTTCACCAGCCTCGGCTCCCTCTACTACCAGGTGCCCGGCTGGCCTTTGGGCTTCGGCGATGATAAAAAGGCGGGCGAATATCTGCGCAAGGGCCTGCAGTTCGGCACCGCGGATATAGACGCCAACTACTTCTACGCCGACTACCTCTACCGGCAGAAGGAATATGCACAGGCGCTGGACTATCTGCAGAAAGCACTGGCCGCACCCGCAGACCCGGAGCGCCCGGTGGCGGACCAGGGGCGGCGCGGGGAAATCCAGGTGCTGATGACCAAGGTAAAGGAAAAGCTCCGGTAGCAATGCGGATACTGCTGATCGAAGATGATCTGTCGCTGGCCGACGGCATAGCCGCCGCACTGAGGCATGCTGGCTATGCCGTCGACCACACCGGGCGGGGCGCCGAGGGCATAGCGCTGGCGCAGGCGGCGCGCCCGGACGCAATCATCCTCGACCTCGGTCTGCCGGACATGGACGGGGTCGGGGTGCTGAAAGGTCTGCGCAAGAAATCCGTCGATTCCCCGGTACTGATTCTCACCGCGCGCGACGACCTGCCCTCCAAGGTGCAGGGACTGGACGCGGGCGCCGATGACTATCTCACCAAACCCTTCGAGGTGGACGAGCTGCTGGCGCGGCTGCGGGCGCTGGAGCGCCGCACCGGCTCCGGGCTCAGCGCGGAAATCCAGCTGGGCGACGTCACCATCAATCTCGCCAATCACCAGGTCACCCGCGCCGGCCAGGCGGTAAACCTGTCCCGCCGTGAATTCTCCCTGCTGCGCGCGCTGGCAGAGCGGCCGGGACAGATCCTCAGCCGCGAGCAGCTGGAGGACAAGCTCTACAGCTGGGGCGAGGAAGTATCCAGCAACACCGTGGATGTGCATATCCACAACCTGCGCAAGAAACTGTATCCGGAATTTATCCAGACCATCCGCGGTGTCGGTTACAAGCTGGGACCAGGGCGAGGCCCTGAGTGAAATCCATCCGCATCTACCTGGTGGTCGCGCTGTTGTCCATCATCACCCTGGTCAACTTCGTCTCCGCGCTGCATGGTTACCGCGAGAGCATGGCGGAGGCACAGCGGCTGTTCGACCGCCAGCTGGCGGATACCGCCAGGCTGCTCACCGCCATGCCCGCCTCGAATCGGCTGTCTGCAGTGGTGGAGCACACCGAGCAGATGGCATTCCAGATCTGGTCCCATGACGGAAGGTTGCTGGTGCGCTCCGCCAATGCGCCGCGACAACCGATCAATGCCCTGCAGGAGGGCTACGAAGACGTCAATTTTTCCGGCTACCGCTGGCGGGTGTACACCCACTTCTCCCCCGAGCGCAACTACTGGACCCAGGTGGCCGAGCGCATCGACCTGCGCTACCAGCTGGCGGACAAGGTGGCGCTGGAATCGGTGACGCCGATCCTGCTCGGCCTGCCGATTGCGGGCCTGTTGATCTGGATAGTGGTGGGGCACGGCCTCAAGAGCCTGCGCAAACTGGCCGATGCACTGCGCCAGAAGCGCGCCGACGACCTGAGTCCGCTACCGCTGGAACCGGTGCCGGAAGAGCTGCTTCCAGTGGTGCAGTCCACCAATGCCCTGCTGGCGCGGCTGGAGGCCTCGTTCGGGCGGGAGCGGCGCTTTTCCGCCGATGCGGCCCACGAGCTTCGCACGCCCATCAGCGCGATCAAGGTACACGCGCACAACCTGGCCCGCGAGCTGCAGCAATGTGCGCTGAAAAATCACCCGGATTCTCTCGCCAAACTGGAGCGGAGCGTCGAGCGCATGGCGCACCTTGTGGAACAGATTCTCAATCTATACCGCACCACACCGGACCACTACCCGACGCAGTTCGAGCCGCTGGACCTGCACCAGCTGGCGCGCGAGGCCATTGCGGAACTGCACGGGGATTTTTCTGCAAAGGGACAATCGATCGAGCTGGCCGGCGGTGCCGCGCCGCTGCAGGGAGACCGCTTTGCCCTGGGTATCTTGCTGAAGAACCTGCTGGACAACGCCAACAAATACAGCCCCGAAGGCGGCCCCGTGGAGGTAGAAACGAAGGCGGAGGACGGCTGCGTCCTGCTCAGGGTCGACGACTCCGGCCCCGGCATCGCGGAGGTGGAGCGCGCGCGGGTTTTCGAGCGCTTCTACCGCGTGGGCGGCGACCGCCACCAGTATGCAGTCAGCGGCTGCGGCCTGGGGCTGTCGATAGTGCAGCATATCGCCGAGCTGCACGGTGCGGATATTTCCCTGGGTGATTCAAAATTCGGCCGCGGGCTCTCGGTGCTGGTACGCTTTCCGGCCGAGCCCGCAGTAACCTCTATTCATGGAGATTCCGGTGACTGAGCGATACCGCCTCTACTGGCATGTGCTGCGACTTGCCATGTTTGTCCTGTTTCCGCTTACCGCACAGGCGGCGCGACCGGAGTTCGAAATCGAGATACGCGGGCATCTCTTTTATCCCTCGGAACTCACCGTGCCCGCCAATACCAAAGTCAAGCTGATCGTCTACAACCGGGACCCGACACCGGAGGAGTTCGAAAGCTACGAACTGAACCGGGAAAAAGTCATTATGGGTGGGCAGAAGGCGATTATTTTTATCGGCCCGCTGGCGCCGGGTGTCTATCCATTTTTCGGCGAATTCAATCCGAAGACCGCCCAGGGAAAAATCGTCGCACAATGACCTGGACCATGACCTGGAGAAAAAAGCGGTGCTGCTGACCAGTGTGATTATCATTCTGCGCGAAGTGCTGGAGGCGGCGCTGCTGCTCAGCATACTGCTGGCCATGACCCGCTTCCTGCAGCTGCGTTTCCGCTGGTTTTACTGCGCCCTGGCGGCGGGTCTCGCCGGTTCAGTTCTGTACGGAACCCAGCTGGCGGCCATCTCCAACACCTTCGACGGTGTGGGTCAGGAGCTGCTGAACGCCGCCTTGCAAATCACCGTCTACTGGCTCTTGGTCGCGATCGCCGCACTGATGATCGCACACCATTACCGGGACGGAAGATCTGCGACCCTGCTGTCCACGGCCATGGTCGCCGCAGTGGCCGTGGCGGTGACCCGCGAGGGATCGGAAATATTTATCTACCTGTCGGCCTTCCGCTACCAGCCGGACGCTTTCTCGAGCGTGCTGAGGGGCGGGCTGCTTGGCGCGGGTATCGGCTTCAGTATCGGCGCACTGTTTTACTATCTACTGCTCAGTTTTCCGCGCCGGCGCACACTGCTGGCGGCCTGTGTGCTGCTGACACTGGTGGGAGGTGCCATGTGCGCGCAGGCGGCCAGGGAACTGATCCAGGCGGACTGGCTGCCCGCGCAGGCACCGCTGTGGGACACGTCAAAGCTGGTGGCGGAGGAGTCGGTCCCCGGGCAGCTGTTGTACGCGCTGGTCGGCTATGAGGCCACGCCCGCCCCGCTCGAGGTGTTTATCTATCTCGGCAGCATGTTGCTGATGGCGGTGTTGCTGTTACTCACCTGGTTGGTTCACAGAAAAAATAAGGTTTCCCATGATGTTCAAATGGCCGGCTGACCGTTGCGCGCCCGCAAAAATCCTGGCGAGCGGGTGCCTGGCCCTGGCGGCATGGGGGCCGCTGGCACAGGCGGATGGCATTGTCGTGGACAAGGTCTACGATCCCTATGTGCAGCCGCTGGAAACAGAAATCGAGTGGCGGGCCCTTGCCATGCGCGATGACGAGCAGGATGACCTGGACTCGCTGCAGCTGCACCGCCTGGGGCTGGGTCGCAGTTTTGGCGAGCGCTGGTTCGGCGAGGCCTACCTGATCGGCGAGCGGGACGAAGACGAGAGTTTCGATATAGAGGGTGTGGAGCTGGAGGCCAAGAGACAGCTGACCGAACAAGGCGAGTACGCGGCGGACTGGGGCCTGCTGTTCGAGCTGGAGAAGGAACGCAGCGAGGATCAGTGGGAGGCGGCGGCAGCACTGATCGCCGCCCGTGAGTGGGGCCGCTGGGTGGGCACCGCCAACCTGTTCGCCATCTACGAGTGGGGCGACGACATCGACAACGAGTTTGAATCCCAACTGCGCCTGCAGGCCCGCTACCGACTGTCCGAGGCCTTCGAGCCGGCGCTGGAACTCTACGCCGGTCAGGATACCGTGGGCATAGGGCCAGTGGCCCGCGGGGTACAGCGCTTCACCGGCGCGCGCCAGCTGTACTGGGAGTTCGGCCTGATTCAGGGGATTACCGGTGATAGTCCGGATCAGACGCTGCGGTTGCTACTGGAATACGAATTCTACTGAGCTGGGTTGTGGCGTCTTGAGTCGTATACCAACCCTGCCGATACGCCAGGCCGGGCCAGAGGGCGTGGGCGAGTGCCGCTTTTGCCAGCGAGTCCTGCAGTGGCCGTGGCCTGAGCACGGCGCCGGCGACTTCAAACTGTCTCGGTTTTTCGTCCGGCCGCAGAACCACCATCTGGTTGCCGCTGCGGTAGCCATAGCTGTTGCCGTACTGCATCAGCGCGCGATTCGGATTCCTGAGATTCAGGTCCTGCCCCAGCATCGGGTGCTGCCCGCTGATGCCCATCAATGACAAGAGCGTGGGCGGCAGATCCAGTTGGCTGGCGAGGCGGGAATCTTTTCGCGGCTCAATATCCGCGCCGAGAATGAGCGCCGGGATATGGAATCGATCCACCGGCACCGCGGATGCGCCTGTCGCCCGGGCGTCGTGATCGGCGACCACCAGGAACAGGGTGTGATCCCAGTAGCCCGAGCGCTTCGCCTTTTCGAAAAAGCGCCCGAGGGCCCAGTCGGCGTAGCGGACGCTGTTTTCCGGTGATTTCGCCGCGCCGGCCGGCACTATGCGCCCGGCGGGATATTCCCAGGGGCTGTGGTTGCTGACACTGAATGCCAGGGTAAAGGTCGGCGCCTTGTCCCCCTGCAGCAGCTGGTGGAGTTCGTTGAACATGTCCTCGTCGCTGGCGCCCCAGGAGCCCTGGAACTGCGGCCGGGTAAACGTCGGAAGGTCGTGAATTTCGCGGAAACCGTTGCCGAGGAAAAAACCCTTCATATTGTCAAAGTGGGATTCCCCCCCGTACACGAAGCGGCTGTGATAACCCCGCTCGCCCAGGTAGGTCGCCAGGGTAAAAAAGTTGCGCTGGGATCTCGGCAGTTTCAGCACCGCCCGTGCCGCGGTGGGGAAGAAGCCGGTGGTCAGTGCTTCCAGGCCGCGCACCGAGCGGGTACCCGTGGCGTAGAGCTGTTCGAACCACCAACCCTGTTTCGAAAGCGCATCCAGGGAGGGCGTCAGGCCGGCTCCGTCCAGCGCGCCCACGTAGCGGGCGCCGAGCGACTCCTCGACGATGATCACCAGATTGAGCGGGGGCCCGGTGCGCCGGCTCGCGGCCTGGAAGTGCAGGCTGGGTTGCTGCGGGTAGTCCGCGGTCGCCGGCAGGCCGGCGGCACTGCGAACCCGGGATACCACCTCCCGGTCCGGCATTTTGCCGTAGCGATTGCTGAGAAGGCTTTCCTGCTTCAGGGAGTAGGCCGCGTAGGCGGTACTGTAGAGGGAGTTGAGGGCCAGGGCGTTGAGCAGGTTGTCATCGCTGAAAGCCACCAGCGACGGGTTGATGGGCCGGTGATGCAGGGTGCCCCGCGCGGCGACAAAGCACAGCAGCAACAGCCCAAGGCCAACCCAGGGTCGCAGGCTCCTGCGGATGCCCTCGTCCCCGTGCTGCGCAAACCAGTGCCGGCTCATCCAAGCGGCGATGCCCATCGAGGCGAATACGGAGAAAATGACCGCTTTGTAGCCGCTCCAAAGCATGGCCGACACTTCCCCGGGGCTTTGCAGATATTCGAAAAACAGCCGGTTGGGGCGGGTGTCGTAATCGACGATAAACTGCGGCGTGCACAACTCCATAAACAGTATCGCCAGCCACCAGATTCTGTACCACCAGGCGGTCGCGTCTGCCGCCCGCGGGCGATGCCCCAGCCAGGGGGCCAACAGCAGCGGAAAGGCGGCGACCGTTGCCAGCAGGCTCAAATCGATCCTCAGGCCCCCGATCAGAATGCGGCCGAGCGCGGCGAGACCGTCGACCCTGTCGAACTGCCACAGACTCAGGCCCAGCCTGAAACAGGTCAGGGTGACCAGGGAAATTACCAGGAAGCGAAGGGAGTGCCGCCACATGGGTCAGGCCACACCGCCACGGAGTGGATTTTCGCGGAGTTGTCTGCCCTTCACTGTCATCCGTTCCTACTGCTCAGATTGCGACAACGGCAGTCTATAAAGGGCAGATTAAGGCAGTCTTAAGGGCTGGGCAGGAGGCCCCTAATGCGGGTGGAAGCAGCAGGCCAGCGCAAACATCAATACCAGCCCCAGGGCAAAGAAGCCGAAATGCAGCGCCACCGGCCCCAGACCGGCCTGCTGCTTGATCTCCGGTATCAGGTCCGACGCGGCGATATAGATAAAATTGCCGGCGCCGAACAGTACCAGCCAGGCTACGTCGAATTGTTGTGACAGCAGATAGGCGATCAGGGCGCCGAGGGGAAACGTCAGCGCGGACAGCACATTCCACAGCAGCGCGCGGCGCCGCGACCAGCCGCCGTGCACCAGCACACCGAAGTCCCCCATTTCCTGGGGTATCTCGTGGGCGACGGCGGCGATCCAGGCGGAGATACCGGCGCGGGGATCGATCAGGAAGGTGCTGGCAATGGCGAGGCCACCGATAAAGTTGTGGATGCCGTCGCCGAGCAGTATCAGGTAGGTCACCGGCCGACGGCGCTCCTCCCGCGCGCTGTGGGAATGGTGCCAGTGCAGGAACTGTTCCAGCAGCAGGAAGGCGCTGAAGCCAGCCACCAGCCAGGCGGCCGCGGCGAGCGGCGCCAGGGAATCCAGTCCCTCGGGCAGCATATGAAAGAAGGCACCGCCGAGCAGCGTGGCGGCGGCCAGGGACACCAGCGGCAGCAGTATGCGCTCCAGGGTGGCGGGCTTCATAAACACGGTGATGCCGCCCACCATGGCGATGGTGCTCATCAGCAGGCCGCCGGCAATGATCCAGCCCAGCGTGGCCTCCATCAGCGTTGGTCCTCCCATGATTCCTTTTTTGGTGGCTGCTTTGTACTGTCCGCATTCAGCAGTATCATCTCTATTTCCTCGGTGATCTCCTCCTGGCGCAGCTGCCTTCCCCTGCGCCGCAACCTTTCCAGTTTTTCGTCCAGGTAGCGCTGTGCGCCTTCCAGGTGTTGCATGCGCTGCTGGTTTTCCGCCATCAGGGAGACGGTGAGTATTTCGTGCAGCGCGGCGAACAGGTACTGCTCCACCAGCTCCTCCAGAAAGGCCCGCGGCGCCAGGTTGAGCCGCGGGGCATGGGGGAATTTTTCCGGCGCACCGCGCAGCGGTTCGAATGGCGGCAGCAGTTGGCGGACGACCACTTCTCTTTTTTCCGGATCCCGGTGAAGGACAGTCAGCGCTATGGCGTTGTCGGCCTGCAGATCTGCCAGCTGCTTCACCAGTTGCAGCAGCCGCTCACCCATTTCGTCCAGCAGCGCGGCACCTTCCAGGGCCGACAGCAGTTGCGGATGCCCTTCCAGCTTGATGGAGAGCTTGCGCCCCCAGCCGATAATGCTGTTATTTGCACTTTCCGCCGGCTCTTCCTCCAGGCACTGTGCCAGCCGCCGTACCAGGCTTTCGTTGAAGTTGCCGCAGAAGCCGCGCTCGGAACCAATCAGCAGGTAGATGTGACGCAGCTGCCGGGTCTGCAGCGGCAGGGCCTGGGGATAGAAACCGAGAAAGTCCGCGGCGGCGGCGTTCATGGTTTCCACCACCCGCCGCTGGTTGTCGAGGGTGCGCCCCAGGCGGCGCACCTCGATAAACGCCATCGCCTTCATGGCGCTGACGATCTCGCGCGTCTCGCCCAGTTGCCGTTCGTGGCGCCGCAGCTCGCGCTGGCGGCTCACCCTTCTGCCCCCGCGGCGCTCGGCGGCGACTCCCGCAGCCATTCCTGTACGCGCGCCGCCCATGCACGGCGCGGGTCGTCCAGCCGCAGGTCGCTGGCCTCCACCCTGCCCTGTAGTTCGGCCATCAGTGCCTGCACCTGTTGCGGCTCGATCGCATCCAGCAGGCCGTCGTTGAAGGCCAGCATCCACGCCAGCTGGAATTCTATCGGCAGCGGCGCCAGCCGCTCCTGCTTGAGAATTTCCCTGAGCAGGCGCCCGCGGCGGATGGCCTTTTCCATTCCAGCTTCGAGCCGGGCGCCGAAACGGGTGAACATTTCCAGCTCGAGAAACTGCAGGTAGTCGAGTTTCATGCGCCCGGCCTCGCGTTGGATGGCCGGGTGCTGGGCGCGGCCGCCGATGCGGGATACGGACAGGGCTATATCGATGGCCGGGCGGAAACCGGCAGTGAAGAGTTCGCGGTCCAGGTAGATCTGGCCGTCGGTGATGGAGATCAGGTTGGTGGGAATATAGGTGGCTATCTCGCCCTGCTGGGTCTCCACGACCGGCAGCGCGGTCATGCTGCCGCCGCCCTCATCCGCGCTGAGGCAGGTGGCCCGTTCCAGCAGGCGCGCGTGCACGGAAAAGATATCACCGGGATAGGCCTCGCGCCCCGGCGGCCTGCGTAATAGCAGGGAGAGTTCGCGGTAGGTCTTGGCGTGGGTGGAGAGATCGTCGTAGACCACCAGGGTGTGCTTGCCACGGCGCATCCAGTATTCGGCAATGGCGCAGCCGGCGAAGGGCGCCAGGTGCTGCAACCCGGGCAGCGCGCTGGCCTCGGCCACCACCACCGTCGTGTAGTCCATGGCGCCGTAATCGCGCAGCAGTCCTATGGTATTCACCACCGCCGAGCGCTTCTGGCCGATCAACACATAGACGCAGTGGACGTCCGCGTTGCGCTGGGCAATGACAGTATCCAGTGCCAGGGCGCTGCGCCCCAGCCCCTCGTCGCCGATCACGAGCTGACGCTGGCCACAGCCAATGGGGATTAACGTGTCCAATACCTTGCTGCCGGTGTACAGGGGCCGGTGCACGAAATCCCGCTGGGTAATCGGCGGCGACGCCATTTCCAGGCGCCGCCAGCCGCGACAGTCCGGCGCGCCCATACCGTCCAGTGGGTTGCCCAGGGGGTCTATTACCCGCCCCAGCAGCGCGTCCCCGACCGGCAAGCCCAACGGCTTCGGGTACAGGCGCGCGGTGGTGCCGGCGGTCAGCTGTTCCGTCTCGGTCAGCAGCACCGCGCCCAGCAGGCTGCCGGCGAGATCGAACACCAGGCCGCGGCTGCCGTCGGCAAATTCCAGCAGATCGTCCATCGCCGCGGTGGGCAGGCCGGCGACCCAGGCGATGCCGTCGCCGACGGAAACCAGCCGTCCCTGCTCGCAGATGCGTAACTGGGGCGAGTAGTTCTCCAGCCATTGCGCCCGGCGCTGCAGCAGTTCTCCGTTCATCTAGTCATCTGCGTGAAGGCCCGCAGTTCGTCGCGCACGCTGGCGCCCAGTTGCCAGGAGCCTATGTCGATACGCAGGCCGGCGAGCAGTTCCGGGTCCTCGACATAGCGGCAGGGAATATCCCTCTGCAGGATTTCCCTCAACACCTGTTCCAGCTCCTGGCGCTGACCCTTTACCAGGGGGAAGGCACTGGTGATTTCTGCTATATCGGCCGGCTCCGCGAGTTGCTGGCGCAGCGGCTGCCGCTGTTCCTCCGGCAGTTGGTCGAGGGAGCGGAGTAGCAGTTCCAGCAGCCGCTGCTGCAATTCCGGGCCGGCTCCCTGCTGTAGCAACCGCGCGGCGAAGCGGCCGCCCTGCTCCATGGCCTGCTGTTCCAGTTGCCGGCGCATCTCCCGCTGGTGGCGCTGTTCGACGGCTTCCGCTTTCTGCCGCTGCTGTTGCAGTGAATCCTCCAGCGCCTTTTCCAGCTTCGCGCGCTCGGCGCGTATCTCCCGCTGCAGATCCTCCCGCGCCCGCCGGCTCTCATCCTGCCACTCCGACAGGCGCTGTTCGTACTGCTGCTGCAGCTGCCGGGCCTGCTGCTGTGTCTCCTCCGCCGCCGCCAGCCGCGCCTCTATGCCCTGCTGGCGGCGGGCAATGACCCCCTGCAGCGGCTTGTAGAAAAATCGCTTGAGGATCCACACCAGCACCAGGAAATTGACGATTTCCAGCAGGAAGGTCGGCCAGCTGAGTTCCACGGCTTATCTCCCGTTAAGGTGTGGACTCCAGCAGGTATTCCAGCAGCGGGTTGCGGAACAGGATGATCAATGCGATCACCAGCACGTAGATCGCCAGGGATTCGATCATCGCCAGGCCGATAAACAGGGTGCGCATGATGGACTTCTCCGCCTCCGGTTGGCGCGCCAGCGCGTCCAGCGCACTGCTGATGGCACGGCCCATGGCGAAGGCCGGCAGCAGCACACCGATGGCAATGCCGAACATGGCCGCGATGGTCGAAAGCAGCGCAAACCAGGATATGTCATTCATTGATTTTTCCTTCCTGCCCTTGCCTCAGCTGTTGGGACTGCAACCCTCCGGCGATATAGATCAGCGCCAGCATGCCGAAAATATAGGCCTGCACCAGGGCTTCGATAATGTGCAGCATCAGTATAGGAACAGGAGCCAGGAAGCCCGCCACCAGCAGTATCAGCAGCGCGGCCATCTCCAGGCTCATGATGTTGCCGAACAGGCGCACCGCCAGGGCGATGGTGCGGGTGATCTCGCTGATCAGGTGGAACGGCAGCAGCAGTGGGCTGGGCGTCAGGTAGTGGCGCAGGTAGGATTTCAGGCCCTGGCTGCGGATGCCAAACCAATGCACGGAAAGAAACACCAGTATCGCCAGCGCCGCGGTGGCGGACAGGTCCCGCGTCGGCGAGTGCACGCCGGGAATCAGGCCGCTCAGATTGGCGACCACCAGGAAAATCCACAGGCTGGCGATAAACGGCAACAGCAATCTGACGTGATCCGGCGCCACCGCGCGGATGGCGTCCTCCACCGCGCCGAGTATGCCTTCCGCCAATGTCTGTACCGGCCCGGGCTGCATTTGCAGGCGGCGCGACACTAGCCAGGATGCAAGCCAGAGCGCGGCGATGATCGCCCAGGTGGTGACAAGGGTACCGGTGACCTGCAGCGGGCCAAGGCTGAAAAGTACTGAGGGAAAGAGTTCGCCGCCTTCCACGCGCTACTCCCGGATCAACAGATAGACATTGAAGGCGCCCACCACCAGACCGACAAAAATAAGACTCAGGGTCCAGCGGGTGGAGTAGCCCTCGGCCAGGCTGTCCAACCAGTGGCCGAGATAGGCGCCGCCCACCACCGGCAGCACGAACACCAGGCCCAGGGTGCCGATGTAGATGGTCTGTGCGAACAGCGTCGGGCGCTCGCGCTCGGCCTTCTTCATGCGTTTGGCCTGGCGCTCGACTTTGTCGCGCAGTTGTTTCCCTTTATCCGCTGTCATAGCCCATCATCGGTTACTACGTCGACCGCCGTCCTGCTTCCCATAGGCGGCGCAATAGAGATTCCTCCATGCGCCGCAGGCTTTCCTTCATCTCCGTCAGCTCCTGTTCCTCCGCCAGCAACTGTTGTTGCAGCAATTCCGAAATACGTTCGTAGTCGCTGTCGATCAGGAAATGTCGGGTACAGATCTGCAGGCGGTTGTCGACAAAGTAGAGCAGCCCGCCGGGCAGTGCCAGGTATTGCCATTCGTCCTCATGGCGGCGGAAGCGCGCCAGGCCAAAAACCAGCGAGGTCATGCTGCGCGCATGGTCGGCCAGGACGCCAAAACTTCCGGAGGCGTCCTCGCCGACGAAGGAGGTGACGCCGTCGATCTGCCGCTGTTCCGTGGCGGAAAGTAACTGCAGGCTGAAGGTTTTCACTGCCTGTTTTCCTGAATGCTGCCGCGCATATAACAGTCTTCCTCCGGCAACTCATCGTAGTCACCGCGCAGAAAGGCCTCGCAGTCTTGCAGCATTTCCTGCAAGGGTACGGAGACACCCGCCATGCCGGTGTGCGAAGCGGTGACATTAAACGGCTGCGTCAGGTAGCGTTGCAGTTTGCGCGCACGCAGTACTATGCGCCTGTCCCGCTGTGACAGCTCCTCGATACCGAGCATCGCGATAATATCCTCCAGCTCGCGGTAGCGGGCCAGGTGTTCGCGCACCCCCTCCGCCACGGTGTAGTGGCGATCGCCGAGGGTGTGGCGATCCATGGCGCGGCTGGCGGACTGCAGCGGCTCCACCGCCGGGTAGATACCCTTGCCCGCCTGCGCCCGCGACAGCACCACCGAGGAATCCAGGTGCCCGAGGATGGCGTCCACCGCGGGATCGGTCATATCGTCCGCCGGCACATAGACCGCCTGCACCGCAGTTATTGCGCCCTCGCGGGTGGAGAGTATCCGCTCCTGCAGTTCCGCCACCTCGCTGATCAGCGTCGGCTGGTAGCCGACGGTCGCCGGCATGCGTCCGAGCAGGCTGGAGATCTCGCTGCCCGCCTGCACGAAGCGAAAGATATTGTCCATCACGAACAGTACCTCCTTGTGCAGCGTGTCGCGCAGGTACTCCGCGTAGGCGAGTGCGGACAGGCCGACACGAAAGCGGACCCCCGGCGACTCGTCCATCTGCCCGAAGCACATCAGCGTCTGCGCCATCACCCCCGCCTCGCGCATCTCGTGCCACAGCTCGTGGCCCTCGCGAATGCGTTCGCCGACGCCGGCAAAGACCGACACGCCGCTGTGCAGGGAGGCCACCGCGTGCATGAATTCCATCACCAGCACCGTCTTGCCCACCCCGGCACCGCCGAACAGGCCGGTCTTGCCGCCGCGCACGAAGGGGCACAGCAGGTCGATGACCTTGATACCCGTCTGCAGGATATCGCCGGTGCCCACCGCATCCCACAGCGCCGCCGCCGGCGCGTGGATATTGCGATACTCCCGCGCGCTCAATGCACCACCACCATCCAGCGGCTCGCCAAAAATATTCAGCAGCCGCCCCAGGCAGTCGGGAGTTACCGGCACATGCAGGGGCGCACCGCTATCAAAGACCGGCATACCGCGGCGCAGGCCGGCGGTGCGATGCAGGGTGATGGCGCGCACGTGGCGCTGGTCCAGGTGCTGGTGGACCTCGAACAGGTAGCTCTCGCTGTCAATTGTCGCTTCAAGGGCCTGGCGCAGCGGCGGCAGCGTCTCGCAGCGGATCACCACCACCGGGCCGTGCACTTCGGCAATGGCGCCGATGGGACTTCCTTTGTTGGTTGCCGCTGTGTTCGCTTGTGCCATAGATTAGCTTGAGGCAAGTAACCCTGAGATATTGCCCATCTCAGGGACAGGCGGAATGGTCGTGGGAGGAGGTTATCCTCCCACACTTTCACCGAGAACCAGTGGCTGTATGCCCTCGATGAGTCAAGATGTGAGGCATATCAGTCTTCATCATTTTCGTGTTTTTTCATCCATTCCTGGCGGTGTTCAGCCTTGAACTTCTCGAGCTTCGCCTTCTGCTCTTCATCGAGCACCTCTTTGAATTTTTTCTGGTACCTGTGGGCCATCTCCATTTTCTTGACCTGGACCTTGCCCAACTCTGCGCCCAGGTTGTCGAGCGTCGACTGGCTCGCGTTGGATTCCAGGGCTTCCTTGATCTGCTTGTGCAGATTTTTGCTTTGCTCTTTCAGCTTCTTCCGTTCTTCGCGAACAGCTTCCCTGTGCTTTTTCAGTTCCTCTTTCTGATCCTTCCGCAGCGCCAGCTTCTCTTCCAGTGTCATCCAGAATTTTTCGAATCTCTCAGAGTGATCGTGCTTTTGATAGTTCACCGCGGCAGCGTCGGCCTGAGCCGGCAGAGTGATCAAAGCGCCAGACAGGCTCATGCAGCCAATAAGGAATTTCCACGAATTCATAGGAACCTCTCATCATAGACACCCTTGGCTTCGCTATCCTAGTCAGCGGACTCCGACGCCTCAAGCGTCTGCATATACCCATTTAGACTGGTGAAGCCCCTAATTATTTCCTTGGGTCAGGGTTCCAGTCGATATATCAATCTTGCGCTTTGCCTCCAGGGAGACCAGTGGCGGCATCCCCATTGGTGATTTCGCTACCTGTACTGTGCACCGACCAACCGGTTGCCCCCGTGCTGGATAGAGGCGCGGTGGCATTCTGCTAAGGGCCTGGCTTTCCCTTCCCTAAGCCTACAACAGCACCCGCTCCGCCAAGTCGAGGCAGCGGCAGGCGTAGCCGTACTCGTTGTCGTACCAGACCTGGATCTTGGCGAGGCTTCCCTGCACGCGGGTGGAGAGGCCGTGCACTATGCAGGAGTGGGGATCGCCGACGATATCGGAGGAAACCAGTTCCTCGTCACTGTAGGCCAGTATGCCGCGCAGTTCCCCCTGGGCGGCGGCCTTGAAGACGCTGTTGATTTCGTCGGCGCTGGCATCGCTTTTCAACTGCGCGCAGATATCGGTGAGGGAGCCATCCGCCACCGGCACCCGCACCGCCAGCGCGCTCAGGCGATCCTGCAACTGCGGCATTACCGCGACCGTAGCGGCATCGGCGCCGGTAGCGGTGGGAATGATATTGACCGCCGCGGCGCGTCCCTGGATCCTCTTGCCGGCGGCCTGGTCCACCACGCTCTGGCTGGCGGTGTAGGCGTGAATGGTGGTGGCATGGGCCTGCTCTATGCCGAAGTTGTCATCCAGTACCTTCAGTGCCGGAGCCAGGGAATTGGTGGTGCAGGAGGCGTTGGAAATCACCTGGTGCCGGTCCGGTTCAAAGTCTCCCTCGTTGACGCCCATCACCAGGGTAATGTCCGCGTCACTCGAGGGTGCGCTGATCAGTACGCGCCCTGCACCGGCCTGCAGGTGTTTGGCCGCGGCGGCGCGCTTGGTAAAGCGCCCGCTGCTGTCGATCACCAGATCCACCTTCTCCTCATCCCAGGGCAGCTTTTCCGGTTCCCTCTCGGAAAACAGGGGCAGATCCAGCTCGCCCAGGCGCAGCCTGCCCTGCCCGATGGAAACGTCGCGGTCCAGCCTGCCGTGCACCGAGTCGTACTTGAGCAGGTAGCGCAGGTTTTCCGCCGGCATGGGCTCGTTGACCGCCACCAGGGCAAAGCGCTTGTAGCCTCCTTGGAGGCAGCGGCGCAGCAGTAACCTGCCGATACGGCCGAGGCCGTTGATGGCAACGCGTTTCATCTGGCTTCTGCCGAGAAACCCCGTCCTTCAGGTCGGGGTGGGATAGGCATGCCGCCCGCAGGGCGGCCCGCTCTCGGCTTCCTCCTATGCTGTTTGTGGCCCATCTTGGTTGTGGTACTCTCTGTCACATGTATAAACGTACAGTGTCCCTGAAGCTGTTAACCAGCACCGAACAGGCGTCGGCTCTGGCGACCTTGGCGGATTCCTTTGCCACGGCCTGTAATGCAATTGTTCCTGTTGTACAGGAACATCGCTGCTGGAACCGGATTTCGCTGCACCACCTGTGCTATTACGCCATCCGGGAGCAGTTGCCCACCCTCGGCAGCCAGATGGTGTGCCAGGCGTTGCGTCGGGTGGCGGATGCCTACAAGACGCTCAGGGCCAATAACGGGATTGCCGCGGACAGTCCGGTCCCCGCCATCAACTTTCGCCCGTCTTCGGTCAATTTCGATCAGCGTACCTACTCGCTTCGAGGGGGCGAGGTGTCGCTGTTCAGTCTCTCCGGCCGCATTCAACTGCCCTTCGCCTGTGGCAAGCACCAGCGCAATCTGCTCGCCAGCGGCAGCCCCCGGGAGGCGCGGCTGGTCCGGCGCCGGGGCAGCTGGTATTTCAATCTCGTCCTCAATCTGCCCGAGACGCCCCGGATTTCTACCGGCGGCGTTGTCGGGGTGGACGTGGGCGAGAACAATCTCGCCGCCACCAGTACGGGCAAGGTGCTGGGTGGCGGCAAACTGCGGCACCGCCGCGACTGCTACCTTGCCCACCGCCGCCGTCTTCAAGCCAACGGTAGCCGCGCAGCGATTCGCAAGCTGCGGGCTATCTCCGGGCGCGAGCGGCGGCATGTTCGCCACGTCAACCACGAAACCAGCAAAGCCATTGTGGCGGAGGCCCTGAGCGCCGGGGCCGGGGAGATCCGCCTGGAGGATCTGACCCATATCCGTAGCAATATCAAGGCTGGCAGGCGCGTCAGGTCGCGGCTGCACCGCTGGGCTTTCCGGCAGCTGCAGAGCTTCGTCGCCTACAAGGCCGAAGCAGCCGGGCTGCGCGTGGTTGCGATCGACCCCGCGTACACCAGCCAGACCTGTTCTGCCTGTGGGGCGCTGGGAAAACGGGACAAGCACCGCTTCTCCTGTTCGTGCGGAAACCGGCGGCACGCGGACGTGAATGCGGCCGCAAACATTGCCGGTTTTGCTGGGTCTATCGGCCCGGCAAGGGCTGTTGTAAGCCAGCCTGAATTCGCGCATCAGCCACTCCTGGTGTAGCGAAAAGCTCCGACCTTTAGGGCGGGGTTGTTTACTGGATGTCACTTCACTGGATGGGTTTCCCTCAAGGATAGAAACACTTGGGCGGCTTGGCCCAACAGTCACTCCAAGGCCGTAGCTTTGACACAGGATTCATTCGCTCTTTATCCACGGCAACATGTGCCGCAACATATCGTCACGACTGACAAAGTGATGCCAGAGCGCACCGCTGACATGCAGTACCAGTAGCGCCAGCAGCGCATTCCAGAGCAGCTCCTCGTGCATGTACTCAAGCTGCTCAGCAATTTTGTCATTCTCCGGTACCCATGGAGGTAGTTTGAACAGCCAAAACAGCGGCGTTTCCTTGCCGGCAAACTGGCGCATGGCTATGCCGCTAATCGGCATGGCCAGCATCAGTACATATAAAAACCCCTGAACCAGCAGCGACAGCTTGCGCTGCCAGCGGCCGCCGAACAGCTTTGGCCGGGGGTGGGTGGCGCGCCAATAGAGGCGCAACAGGACGAGCAGCAGTATGCTGAAACCGATCGTGAAATGCAGATACTCCCACCACTCGCGCATCGGCTCGTCTTTCTCATAGAGTTCGTGCATCTCCATGGAGGCCCAGGCACACAAAATCAATATGGCAATCAACCAATGGAGCCCTTTACTCAGTGGATGCCAGCTTCCAGTACTAGTTTTCATCGATCATTCTCAACCATATTTAATGTCATTCCAGCCACACCGAAAGTCCGGGACAGCAGTACCAAGGGCGGTATTGCTATTTCAAACCGAGGGAAGCCGACATCCCCATCAGAAGGCGGCATCAAACCCAAGCAGGAAATAATTTTCCTTATCGAGATGGCCGACGAAGTAATCCCCATCCGGATTATCCTTTCCCAGGAAATCGATGTTCAGCTCTATCACGCCCTTGATATTGCGCATGAAATAATAGGATGCGGTGAATGTCAGGGTGTCCAGGTCGATCCCCTTATAAATCGTGTCCGTGTCGTCAAAATCGGAGGCGTCGGCGTGGTTGTACAGCAGTGAGAAGGCCCAGGGCCCATCGGGCGTGTAGTCGAGACCGAGAAAACCGCCGTTCCAGTTGTAATCGCGGTCCGGCTCGAGGAAGTCGTCCCAACGGTTCCACAGGTATTGGAAGAACCAGGCTGTATCGTTGCCGACATAGCCGGAGAGATCCACGCCGACGATATCCATGTCGGTATCCCGCTCCCCCGCTTCCAGCCCCGCGGGCCCTTCGGCATTGGGCTGCTGGCCGGAAAGTCCGAATAGACCTGCAGACACCGGGCCCAACTCTGCACCCAGGCGTCCGAATACGCTTTTGGAATTGTCGTTGTCAAACAGCCTGTCGGGGCGGCGGTATCCGGGGCTGTTGATGTTGAAACTCTCTGTGATTCCGTTGCCATTAACCACACCCAGGGCGGCATTCACGGGACCGAGCTGCCGGTCGAACAGCACACCTCGCTCGTAAGTGATACGGGCCATGCGATAGACGATATAGTCCTGGAAAGTCAGTCTTGTTTCACGTGGAAACATCAAGTCCGAAACCTGGAATTGGCCAAGTTGCAGACCGATTCCAGTGCAAAAGATGTCATCGTGGCGAAACCAGGCATCTTCGACAAGCGCTTCGCCGTTTTCCCCCTTCTCGGCGAGAATGGCGTAGAAATAGTAGGTGATATGTTCGCTAAGGGGTGCGCTCGAGAGTAGCTTGACCAGATAGGGGGACTGGAAATCCGTGTCCGCCTCAATTCGTTCACCCGTGATCGTATTGATTGATTCTGCCGTCCGCGCCTGTACATAGGCCTGGGCGCGTACCGCGAAGGGTGCATGGTCCGGTAACGCCAGCCGTTCGTCACCGGTATCCAGGGTCTTTTCACGCCAGTTAGGCAGGCGAAAGTTGTTGTCGGCGAAATTCTCACCGAAGGCATTGAGACGGGGAAAAGCACTGTGACAACTGCCACAACTCAGGTCGTAGGTTCGCGCAAACTCCGGAATCGCCAACGCCGGGATGGCGAAGAAGAATAGCGCGATCACAGAGAGCCCGGCCTGGAATGCGGTGATTTTTCCCTGCATGGTCGTGTCCTCTCCTTTTGGTTGCCAAAGTAGTAGACCACCCTCTTTCTCGACGCAATATTCCGGGCAATGAACTGGAAGAGCTTCCCCATCGATGCATGTAAATGACTTTGTATCTTCGCAGTTTCACGCAAGCGGAGGGGATCCCTTCCAGGATGGGACCGCTATATCCCTTCGCACGGATGCGGGAGCCCGTATCCGCATGACTAGAATTAGTGGGTCGTGTAACAAGGGGCGAGGAAGCGACGGCGATTGATGGACACGGAAGAGCACCCGGCATTTCGCGCCGAGGGCCTGACCAAGGTCTACGGCAGTGGCAAATCCAAGGTTTACGCCCTGCGCGGTGTGAGTCTTTCGGTGCCGCGCGGCGAGATGGTGGTGCTGCTCGGGCCCTCCGGCAGCGGCAAGTCCACGCTGCTGAACATCCTCGGCGGCCTGGACTCGCCCACCGAGGGGCGGGTTTTTTTCGACAGTTGGGAGCTCACCGCCTTCGACGACCGCCACCTGACGAATTTCCGGCGCGAATATGTGGGCTTTGTATTCCAGTTCTACAACCTGATCCCGAGCCTGACCGCGCGGGAGAATGTGGCCCTGGTGACGGAGATAGCGCAGAACCCCATGGCAGCGGAAAAGGCGCTGGAGCTGGTGGGCCTGGGCAGGCGCATGGATCACTTCCCCGCGCAGCTGTCCGGAGGTGAGCAGCAGCGGGTGGCCATAGCGCGGGCCATCGCCAAGCAGCCGCGGGTGCTCTTCTGCGACGAACCCACTGGTGCACTGGACAGTGTGACCGGCATCGTCGTGCTGGAGGCCATAGCGCGGGTGAACCGCGAACTGGGCACCACGGCCATGGTCATCACCCACAATGCGGCCATCGCCGCCATGGCGGACCGGGTGCTGAATATGGCGGACGGGCAGATACAGCAGACGCGGGTCAACGAGCAGCCCTGCGCCCCCTCTCAATTAAGCTGGTGATTGTAGGATGGGCAAAGGAGCGCAGCGACGTGCCCGTCAAGCCAATCATGATGGGCACGCTGCGCTTTGCCCATCCTACAAATACACATGATCGAATTGCTGAGTCCCCTCGACCGCAAACTGCTGCGCGACCTCTGGACCATCAAGGGCCAGGCGCTGGCCATCGCCGTGGTGATCGGCTGCGGCGCGGGTATGTACATCATGTCCAAGGGCATGCTGATTTCCCTGGCCGAGACCCGCGTCGCCTACTACGAGCGCTACCGCTTCGCCGATGTCTGGGCGCCGGTCAAGCGCGCGCCCAATGCGCTGCTGGAGAAGATCAGCACCCTGCCCGGCGTGCGCCGCGCGGAGACGCGCATCCGTTCCGGTGTGATCCTGGATGTAGAGGGCGCGGCCGCGCCCATCACCGGGGAGATACAGTCCCTGCCGGAGATCCGCGGCCCCCATATCAATGACATAGTGTTGCAGCGCGGGCGCTATCCCGACCCGATCCGCGAGGAAGAGGTGCTGGCCCTGGACGCCTTCGCCGAGGCGCACCAGCTGCAACCGGGCGACCATCTCTACGCGGTACTGAATGGCACCAAGAAGAAACTCACCATCACCGGCATAGTGCTGTCGCCGGAATATGTGTACGCCATTTCTCCCGGCGAGATAGTGCCGGACAAGAAGCGCTTCGGCGTGCTGTGGATGAACCGCGACGCGCTGGCCCACGCCTTCGACCTGGACGGCGCCTTCAACGAGGCGGTGATTCTCACCTCGGCGGGTGGTGGCATCAACGGCAGCGGGGAAAGAGAAGCGCTGCTGGATCAACTGGACCAGCTGCTGAAACGCTACGGCGCCACCGGCGCCTACGGCCGCGACCAGCAGATCTCGGACCAGTTCCTCACCAACGAAATCCAGCAGCTGGAAACCATCGGCAGAATCCTGCCGCCGATATTCCTGCTTGTGGCGGCGTTTTTGCTCAACGTGGTGACCGCCCGCCTGATCGATACCGAGCGGGAACAGATAGGCCTGCTCAAGGCATTCGGCTATACAGATGGAGCCGTGGCGCTGCACTACCTGAAGATGATCGGTGCCATCACCGTCGTGGGCATCGCCATCGGCATCGTCCTGGGGCTGTGGCTGGGTCAGGGGCTGGCGCGCATGTATATGGACTATTTCAAGTTTCCGTTCCTGCTGTTTCGCGCGCCGGCGGATGTGTATCTGATCGCAGTCGGTTCCAGCCTGCTGGTGGCGGCGCTGGGCACCTCTGCCTCGGTGCTTAAGGTCATGCGCCTGGAACCGGCGGTGGCCATGGTGCCGCCACCGCCGCCGGACTACAGCCGCTCTGCATTCTTTCTGGAAAAGCTGGCGCGGTGGATAGACCAGCCGTCGCGGATGATACTGCGCCACCTGTACCGCTGGCCGAAGCGCGCGGCCATGACCTGCATCGGTATCGCCATGTCCATGGGCCTGTTGATCGGTTCGAGTTTTTCGATGGATGCGATGCTCTATATGGTGGATATCAGTTTTAATGTGATCGATCGCCAGGATGTCACAGTCAATTTTGTCGAACCGCGCAACCTGCGTGCGCTGCAGGATGTACTCCACGCGCCGGGGGTCATGGACGCAGAGCCTTTCCGTGCAATTCCCGCGGTGCTGCGCAACGGCACGCGCAGCCGTCGCGAGGCGATCATCGGCCTGGGCCCCAATGCCGAATTGAGCCGGGTGGTGGATACCAATCTGCAACCGGTAGCCCTGCCCCGCCACGGCATAGTGTTATCGGACAAACTGGCGCAGCTGTTGGATATAGAGGAGGGGGAATCGCTGCGGGTAGAGGTGCGCACCGGCCGGCGCCCGGAACTGGACGTCACCGTCAGCGGTATCGTCAAGACCTATATGGGCACCGCCGCCTATATGGACCTGGAAAACCTGAACCGCATGCTCAAGGAGGATACCGCCATCTCCGGCACCTATCTGCTGGTGGACCCGGACCACACCGATGCGCTCTATAGCGAACTCAAAAACACACCGGTGGTTTCCGGGGTCAGCCTGCAGGAACAGGCGCAGAGCGCCTTCTACCAGACCCTGCAGGAGAGCCTCGGCACCTTTGTGTTTTTCAATACCTTGTTCGCCGGGTTGATCGCGGTGGGCGTGGTGTACAACAGCGCGCGCATCTCCCTGTCGGAGCGCGGCCGCGAACTGGCCAGCCTGCGGGTGCTGGGGCTGACCCGCGGCGAAGTCTCCTACATACTGCTGGGCGAACTGGCGCTGCTCACCTTTCTGGCCCTGCCTCTCGGCGCGCTGCTCGGCTATGGGCTGGCCTGGACCCTGGTGCAGTCCTTCGATACCGAACTCTTCCGTATCCCACTGGTGATCTCCCCATCCACCTATGGCTATGCGGTGCTGGTGGTGGTACTCGCGGCGATCGGTTCCGGCCTGCTGGTGCGCCGGCGCATCGACCGCCTAGACCTGATCGCGGTGTTGAAGACCCGGGAGTGATATGCGCAGCAAGCTGATCAAGCGCCTCGTCACCCTCGGACTGCTCGCCGGCCTGCTGGCTTTTTTTGTCTACGCCTTCCGGCCCCAGCCGGTGCCGGTGGATATAGCCGAAGTCTCCCGCGGCCCCATGCAGGTGGCGGTCAGCGACGAGGGCTATACGCGAGTGCGCGACGTCTATGTGGTATCGGCGCCGGTGACCGGCTACCTGCTGCGCATCGAAAGCGAAGTGGGCGACCAGGTCACCGCCGATAAGACAAACCTGGCGGACCTGTTGCCAACCCATCCCGAGTTTCTCGACGAGCGCAGCCGCAACCAGGCCGAGGCCGCGATTCGCAGCGCCGAGGCGGCACTGCGGCTGGCGCAGGCCGAGCGCCGCGATGCCGAGGCTCAGCTGGAATTCGCCCGCGCCGACGCCCGGCGCGCGCGGGCCCTGGCAAAAAAAGGCCATATCTCCAAGGTGGAACTGGAGCGCACCGAACTGACACTGGACAGCGCCGAGGCCGCCCTCGACACGGCCCGCGCCGCCGAGCGGGTGCGCCAGGGCGAGCTGGAAAACGCCCGCGCCGCACTGATATCCCCCGGGCGCGGCGCGCCGCAATTTGACGAAAAGGATGTGGTCAAGGTCACCGCCCCGGTCAGCGGCCGCGTGCTGCAGCGGTTACAGGAGAGCGAGAGAGTGGTGACCGCCGGCACCCCGCTGCTGGAAATCGGCAACCCGGGGCAGCTGGAGATTGTTGTCGACCTTCTGTCCCGCGATGCTGTAAAGGTGGATAGGAATGCACCGGTGGAGATCACTGCCTGGGGCGGCGACCTGCCACTCAACGGCCGCGTGCGTTTGGTGGAGCCCTTCGGCTTTACCAAGATCTCGGCGCTAGGTATCGAGGAGCAGCGGGTCAATGTGATTATCGACTTTACCGATCCGCGCGAAACCTGGTCGCGCCTCGGCCACGGCTACCGTGTCGACGCGGCGATCGAGATCTGGCGTGCAGAGGATGTGATCCGGGTCCCCACAGGTGCGCTGTTCCGCCACCAAAACGCCTGGGCGGTGTTCAAGGTGGTGGATGACCACGCAGTGCGAACCGATGTGGAGATCGGCCACAACAACGGCCGGGAGGCGGAAGTTCTGGAGGGCCTCGCGCCCGGCGACAGGGTCGTTTTGCATCCCAGCGAGCGGATTGAAGACGGGAGCAGGTTGAAGGCGCGGGAAATTTAGCTGTCGTTATTATCCCTGGAGCTTACTCGTCACCTTCGTACCCCAGAACCGTAAATTTTTTACGTAGGCGGATTAGCGCAGTAATTGCGCCGATCGCCAGTCAATAACAGCCCCCCCCTCATACCTTGGTCATAAAGACACCCCTGTTGCCGATAGCTAGCATGGCAAAAAATAACAATTTAAAAGGGGCCATGGATGTTAAGTGCCATCGGCATCGCCCTGGGAATCTCCCTGCTGATTTTCTGGACCATCCGCGGGGTCAGCCTGTTGATCGCCGCCCCCGCCGCGGCGCTGCTGGTAGCGGTTACCGGCGGTATTCCGTTACTGGCCAGTGACGGCGCCGGTATCAGTTTTATCGGCAGTTACGCCGAGGGTTTCAGCGGCTTCGTTGCTTCCTGGTTTTTTATGTTCCTGCTCGGCGCGCTGTTCGGCAAGCTGATGGAGGATAGCGGCGCGGCGGACAGTGTCGCCGGCTGGATAGTCGCACGGCTGGGCATGCGCAACGCGGTACTGGCGGTGGTGATGGCCTGCGCGGTGCTCACCTACGGCGGAGTCAGTGTTTTTGTGGTGGCCTTTTCCGCCTACCCGATGGCGCTGGCCCTGTTCCGCCGCGCCAACCTGCCGCGACGGTTTATTCCGGCGGCCATGGCCTTCGGCTCCGTCACCTTCACCATGACCTCCGCCGGCTCCCCGGAAATACAGAACTGGATTCCGATCAAATACCTGGGCACCTCTCCCTATGCGGCCTGGGAGGTCAGCCTGGTGGTAGCGGTGTTTATGGCCGCCTTCGGCTACTGGTGGCTGTCGCGCATGTTGAAGCGTGCCGTCGCCGCCGGCGAGAGTTTTGAAGCGCGGACCGACGATCCGGATGAATCCCTCCGCTCGCTGCCGCACCCGCTGGTGGCGCTGCTGCCGCTGGCCACCGTGCTCGCGGTCACCTGGCTCAGCCACGACAGCCTGCAGCAGATACCGCGGCCGCCAACCCGGTTTCCTCGGTGGGCGCCGACGAGATGAAATACAGCGGCGCCGCCGACGTCACCGATATGATGAACGCCCTTCCACTTAGCAGCGGCGCGGAAAACCGGCCGGATACCTTCACCAGCTTTTACAGCCAGGGTACCTCCAACGTAAACCTGCGCGGGCTGGGCCTGTCCTCCACCCTGGTGCTGATCAACGGCAAACGCCAGACCATCTCCGGGGCCAAGGCCCAGGACGGCAGTGTGTTCGTAGACACCGCATCGATTCCCGCCATCGCGTGGAGCGCATCGATATCCTCAAGGAGGGTGCCGCGGCCAGCTACGGTTCTGATGCTGTGGCAGGAGTGGTCAACTTTGTCACCCGCGACGACTTCGAGGGCGTCGAGCTGGACAGCTCCTATTACACAATCGATGGCTTCGACCAGAGCGACCTGAACCTGTCCGCCATCGGCGGCACCGCCCTCGGTGACGACACCCACTTTGTCGCCGCCGCCTCGATGCTGCGCCGCTCCAACCTGCAGGGTTTCGAACGCCCGGACCTGGTGTACGACGCCGTCTCCGGCCTGGGCTCCGCATTTGTCGTCACCGAGGATACGACGGTAGACTCAGGTCCCTGGGCCGGCGACTATGCGGCCGGCGATAAGGTCGGCAATGGCGAATGTGCGGACTTCGGCGGCCGCCCCATCGGCAGCCACGACGCCGACAACCCCAGCGCCTGCGGCTTCTGGTATGGGCTGCACTACAACGTGATCAACGAGGAGGAGCGCGAGCAGTACTACGCTTCGCTGAGTCACGACTTCGGCAACGGCATCGAGAGCAAAAGCAAATTCTTCTATACCGACTACCGCATTATCGACAATTACTCGGTGCCCTCGCTGCCGAACCTGAACTTCCCCACCATCGCCGGCGATAATCCCACCAATCCCTTCGGCGTCGACGCGGTGATCTTCGGCCGCCACAATCCGACCCTGGATCCGAGCCAGTCCCGCGCCGCCCCGCGCGACAACCGGACGTTCCGTATCGAGACGGGCCTGACCGGCGAGCTGGCGAACAGCTGGGGCTGGGAAACCTCGCTGGCCTACAGCAGCAATGAATACGCGATCGGCCAGCCGGAGATGTCCCTGTCGCGCCTGAACCTGGCCATCGACGGTATGGGCGGGCCGAACGGCGATATGCAGTTCGACCATTTCGGCAACCCGGCCGCCCACGACCCTGAATTGCTGGACTGGCTGAAGACGGATTTCCGGGTCAGCACCGAAACCAGCCTGCTGGTGTGGGACGGCGTGATCAACGGCGAGGCCTTCGCCCTGCCTGCCGGTCCCGCCCACTTCGCCATGGGCGCCCAGTTGCGCGCGGAGAGCTATACCGTCAATCCGGCGGACAACTCCAGGATCGTCTACGACGCCAACGGCAACCCGACGCCGGACCACAACGATTTCACCTTCCTCGGCACCGTGGCGGAAATCGACGAGTCCCGCAGCACTTCCGCCATGTTCGCGGAACTGGAAATGCCGCTGGCCGACAGGCTGACCCTGAACGCGGCGCTGCGCTATGAGAACCTGGACACCGACAGCAGCCTGGACCCGAAGCTGGCGCTGCTCTACCGGGCCACGGATTCCCTGAGCCTGCGCGCCTCCGCCTCCACCTCCTTCCGCGAGCCATCCCTGTCGCAGATGTACGCCGACTGGGTCAACACCGCCAACGTGGTGGAATACCTGGATCCCAACGATCCGTCCCAGGGCTACAACCCCAGTTCCATCTTTATCCGCGTCGCCACCACCGGCAGCGAGGCACTGAAGCCCGAGCAGGCCACCAACTACAACCTGGGCGCCATCTGGACCGGCGATGCCTTCGAGACGCGCCTGGACTACTGGCGGGTGGACTACGAGGACGTGATCACCATCCAGAATGCCCAGCAGGTCTACAACGAGGATCCCTTCGGACCCAGCGTCGTCTACAACAACGGCACCCTGGCCGGCCTGTCCGTCGAGTACTTCAACGCCGCCGCCATCGACGCCTCGGGTATCGACCTGGAGACCAGCTATACGCTGGATATCGCAAACGGCAGCCTGAAGTTTTCCGCCGGCTGGTCCCGCTACCTGAATTACGAAGTGGAGCACGGCGGGGAGACCTTCGACGCGGTGGGCTCCTTCAACTTCGGTAACTTCGTGCGCTCCATGCCCGAGGACAAGGCCAGCTTCAGTGTCCACTGGCAGAGCGACCACCACAGCGCCTACGCGCGGGTGAACTATGTGGGCGAGTACGAGAACAACCGCCAGGGCGAGACCATCGACAGCTTCGCGCCGCTGGACCTGCAGTACCGCTACAGCTTCGACCTGGCGGACTCGGAGGCGGCCCTGAGCCTCGGCATCATCAATGCCTTCGATGAGGAGCCGCCGCTGGTGCACGACGGGGCCAACTTCAGCTACGACCCCAAGCAGCACGATCCGCGCGGGCGCATCTTCTACACCAAGGCGAGCTACAGCTTCTGACGGTAAAACTTCTCTCCTGCCCGTGAGTCCAGGGTTGCCCTTGGCGCGCCGGACCGGCGCGCCTTTTTTCCGGCCTCCAACAGAATTGATTGTCAGGCAATCGAGCCGAGGCGGCCGGCGGCATAGTCGGCGCTTACGCGTTCGAGTTCGTCGGGCGTACTCATCACGAAGGGCCCTTTCTGGATAAAGCTCTCGCGGATGGGATCACCCTCTATAAGCGCGAAGTGGCTCCCGCTCCCCGAGTGCAGTGCCAGGGCGCCCCCCTGCTCGCCAGTGTGCAGCGCGACGGCCTTGCCTTTCTCTATGCGGGTGCTTCGCGAGCCGATCCGCAGCTCCAGGTCACCGTTGATCCCGTAGAGCCAGGCTGCGCGGCCCGCTGCGAGGTCATGGGTAAACTCCGCTCCTCCCTCGAGTTTGCCGTCGAGGATGGTCAACGGCAGGGCCGGCGATTGCGCTGCCTGTACGCCCTGACTTGCGCCGAGCAGGACCCGGACTTTGTGGCCGGGCCCCTTGATCGCGGGGATATCTGCCGCCCTCACATGGAGGGATGCCGGTTCGGAATGTTTCAGGCGCGCGGGCAGATTGACAAATATCTGCAGGCCGTGGATGCGCGACCCCGGCACCGGCTCTTCACTGTGCACCGCGCCGCGCCCGGCCTTTAGCCAGTAGAGATCACCCGGCAACAGGTCGATATCGTTGCCCAGGGAATCCCTGTTGTTGAACCTCCCCTCGCTGTCCTCGAACAGGACGGACACCGCGGACATGCCCGCGTGGGGATGAGCACCGAAAGTCGGCTCGGTCATGGTGTAGTGATCCACCATGACCAGGGGATCCATCAGGCCGCCAAAGTGACGTTCCCTGAAGCTGAGGGCCTTGAAACCGCCGCCTATGTTCAGGGGTTCGGCGCCGGTCGGATCTGTCATGTGTACCCGGTCAGTAGTCATGGGTTCGCCTCCATTGGTTTGTTTCCCTACCACTGGCAACAAGAATATAAATGGAACGCCATCGGGGAAAAGTGGTAAAAATGGAATCTATCGTTCCTTACGTGGAACAACATGACGAAATTTCAGCCAGTACCTGGTGGCGCATGATTGATCTCAACGACTATTTCTATTTTGTGCATGTGGTCGAAAAGAGCGGTTTCGCACCCGCGGGACGTGCGCTGGACATGCCAAAGTCGAGACTCAGCCGGCATGTGAAGCAGCTGGAGGAGCGTCTCGGCGCACGGCTGATTCAGCGGACTTCGCGGCAGTTTTCCGTGACCGAAGTCGGCCAGGAGTTTTATCGTCACGCCCGGGAGTTGCTCGACCAGATGGAGGCCGCCGAAGCCGTCGTGAAACGGCGTTCAAGCATGCTCTCCGGCAGGGTGCGCCTCAGCTGTTCGGTGGGTATGGCGCACTTCGTTCTCCGGGATGTCATTTCCGCTTTTCTGAGAGAAAACCCCAAGATCGACATTATCCAGCAGGTCACGAACCAATCGGTGGATTTGCTTGAGGATGGGATCGACCTGGCAGTTCGCGCCCACACCGGGCCCCTGCCGGACTCGAGCCTGGTGCAGCGCCACCTGGCTCCCGCACCCTGGCACCTGTTCGCATCGCAGAGCTATCTCGATCGCGCGGGAATCCCTTCTTCTCCTCACGAACTGAACGGGCATGCGGGACTGAAGCTCGGCTGGAGGCCGGAGCAGGGCCACTGGTCGCTGCGAAATGACACCGACATAACGGCGACGGTTCCCTTCACGCCGCGCCTGTGCAGCGACGACATGGTCACCCTGAAGCAATCAGCCATTGAAGGGCTCGGCATCATCGCCCTGCCCGGCTATACGTGCAGATTCGAAGTGGAAACGGGACAGCTTGTGCGGCTGCTGCCCGAATGGACGGCCGGGGACGCAGAGATCAGCCTGCTCATGCCCTCGCGGCGCGGTGTCCTGCCTGCGGTGCAGGCCTTGTCGGAACACCTGAGGAAAGAGGTGCCGCGGATCGTCGCCGGTGCCACGCCTTTATCGGCTTGACCCTCCAGCCCTTCCCTGTTTTTGGCGTCAATTGGCACGACCGTAAAAAATTGGCAGCTATTTCATGCCGCCGGCCGCCGAATCTATTTGGCGGGATTGCGTCGTCCGCTAGTATGCGCCGCTCGATTTTATTGGGGGAGACAAGACCATGACGACCGGACAGAAAATTTATCACGCCATCGAACTGTTCAGCAGCGAAGCGCCGCACTTCGACCAGTTCAAACAGACCTTTCGCGAAACCCTGATCGACAACGGCGCCCCCGCGGCCAACGCCGAACAGATGGCGACGATTGCTGCAGAGACACTGCGCGTCTGCAATGAGGGCGACTACCACCTGGGCATGGCCCATATCATCACTTTCCATCCGGAGTTCGAGCAGGCCGCCGGCGGCAATCCCGAGGCGCTCCAGGCCATGCACAAGTACATGAACTACTATCTGGACTTCGCGGATATGCAGCAGTCGGAGGCTGTCAACTGACGCCGTTCCGCTGAGATGGGATTGGAGTTTTAATCTCTTTTCATACAGTAAGGGCCGTCAAGTGACGGCTCTTTTTTATGAGAATTTGATGCAGTTGCTTGATCCGTTAAGCCGCGGACCCGGAAGCTACTTGTCCGGAAATGGAATAAACTCCACCTCGTCGCCCGGCACCTTCGGGAAACCGCCGCCCTTCCACTGCCGCACAGCTTCGTCGATGCGCTCCGGACGACTGGAGACAAAATTCCACACGATGCACCGTTTCCCGAACGGCTCGCCGCCGATTATCGCGATACGACTTTCCTCTGGAGCTTTCAGCACTATGCCGGGTTCACTGGCAAATACCGCCAGCGAGTATTCCGGAATCTCCGTGTCGCGCGCGGTCAGGCGGCCGCTCGCCACATAGACGGCGCGCTCCGGCGCATCCGGCAATATGATGGTCTGGCCGGCCTGCAAATGGGCCTCCGCGTAGAGAGTCTCGGCAAAGGTCTTCACCGGCGAGGTCACGCCGTAGGCAGTGCCCATGATCACGCGAATCGGAACCCCCTCCACCGCCAGGGCCGGGATCTGCGCCGACGGATAGTGGTGGAACTCGGGCTCCATCTCCTCGAGTTCCTCCGGCAGCGCCAGCCACAGCTGCAGCCCGTGCTGGCGGTGCGCTGTTTCCCGGACCTGGGGACGCTCGCGCTCCGAGTGCACTATGCCCCGCCCGGCGACCATCAGGTTGATATCGCCGGGGCGGATCGGCTGCACGCTTCCCAGTGAATCCCGGTGCAGTATCTCGCCCTCGAACAGGTAGGTGACCGTGGCGATGCCGATATGTGGGTGCGGCCGCACGTCTATGCCCTCTCCGACCGGGAAATCGGCCGGGCCCATATGGTCGAAGAAGATCCACGGGCCGACCATCTGTTGCTCTCGGCTGGGCAGGGAGCGCCGCACGGAAAAGCCACCGAGCTCCCTCTCCTTCGGCTGCACTATCTCCACAAGCGCCCCGCAGCCCTGCACCACTTCACATTCCTGTTCGACCACTTTGGTCAAGTTGCTCATGTTCGCCCCCGGCAATAGCCCCTGTGGATTTACCGCCAACTATAGCCTCTTCTCGTTGACCAACAGTCTGACAAATGGATTGGCCATCGCCGCTTCGTTGATGGTATTGCTCTATTTCCCACACGGACCCTTGCCAGGTTCAAGCACAGCACCGAGGGACCATCTGTTGGTCGAGGAACTCGCCGAAGTAGTCCAGCAGCATACTCACCTTCGGCGACAGGTGGCGGTTGTGGGGATAGAGCGCCCAAATGCCGTCGTCCGCCTCCCGGTAATGTTCCAGCAGGGAAACCAGACGGCCCGCCCGCAGGTGCTCCTCGACATAGTAATCGGGCAGCTGCACTATACCGATCCCCTTCAGTGCGGCATCCACCAGCGCCCGGCCGCTGTTGCAGCGGATGCTGCCGCTGACTTTTATGTTCCTGGGCCGGTCCTGCTCCTGGAAGCGCCAGTAGTCCAGCGTGCCCGGCAGGCAGTTGTGCCGCCCCAGTTCCGACAGGCTGTGGGGCTCGCCGCGGGATGACAGGTATTGCGGCGAGGCGCAGACGTACAGGGTCCGCGAACCCAGTCGCCGCGCCATCATGCTGGAATCCTCGAGCTTGCCCAGCCTGATGGCGAGATCGTAGCCCTCCGCCACCAGGTCCAGCCTTTGATTGGTCAGGTGCATCTCCACCTGCAGCTCCGGGTAGCGCAGTGCAAAGTCGTTGACCAGCGGAGCCAGGGTCGTCTCGCCGTAAGTGACCGGTGCCGTGAGCCGGAGCCGGCCCCGGGGGACCTGTTGCAGCTCAGTGATGGCGCGCTCCGCCTCCTCCAGCCCGTCGAGCACCTGGCGGCAGTGCTGGTAGTAGACCTGCCCGGCTTCGGTCACCGAGACCTTGCGGGTGGTGCGGTAGAACAGCCTGGTCGACAGCCTGGCCTCCAGGGCGCTGACCTGGCGGCTGACCTGGGCCGTGGAAATCCCCAGCCTGCCGGCTGCAGCGGTGAAGCTGCCGGCCTCAGCCACGGCCACGAACTCGCTGACCCCTTCCCAGTTGAACATCTCCTCTCTCCGCGGCGATTGTTACAAAATAGAAAATATAATTTTCAGGAATGGCTGATTATAACTCACCCGGAAATGGATAGACTCCCTCCCCATTGCGGCAGACCGCCGCCCATGCTGAGAGGACTCTGTTATGACCGAGATGATCAAGTCCAGGGCCGCCGTGGCCTGGGGCCCCGGACAGCCGCTGTCCATCGAGGAAGTGGATGTGATGCCGCCCAAGGCCGGCGAGGTGCTGGTACGCGTGGTCGCATCCGGTGTCTGCCACACCGACGCCTTCACCCTGTCCGGCGACGATCCGGAAGGCATATTTCCGGCGATTCTCGGCCACGAGGGCGGCGGTATCGTCGAGGCGGTGGGGGAAGGCGTGACCAGCGTCGCCGTGGGCGACCATGTAATCCCGCTGTACACGCCCGAGTGCGGCGAGTGCAAATTCTGCCTGTCCGGCAAGACCAACCTGTGCCAGAAGATCCGCGAGACCCAGGGCAAGGGCCTGATGCCGGACGGCACCACCCGCTTCTACAAGGACGGCAAGCCCATCTACCACTACATGGGCTGCTCCACCTTTTCCGAGTACACGGTGCTGCCGGAGATCTCCCTGGCCAGGGTCAACAGGGACGCGCCACTGGAGGAGATCTGCCTGCTCGGGTGCGGCGTCACCACCGGCATGGGCGCGGTGATGAATACCGCCGGGGTCGAGGAGGGAGCCACCGTGGCCATCTTCGGCCTGGGCGGTATCGGCCTGTCGGCGGTGATCGGCGCCACCATGGCCAAGGCCGGGCGCATCATCGCCATCGATATCAACGAACGCAAGTTCGAGCTGGCGCGCAAGCTGGGAGCCACCGACTGCATCAACCCGAAGCACTACGACAAGCCGATCCAGGAAGTGATCGTGGAGCTGACCGACGGCGGCGTGGACTACTCCTTCGAGTGTATCGGCAACGTCAACGTGATGCGCTCGGCACTGGAGTGCTGCCACAAGGGCTGGGGGGAATCAGTGATCATCGGCGTGGCCGGCGCCGGCCAGGAGATCTCCACCCGCCCCTTCCAGCTGGTCACCGGCCGCGTCTGGAAGGGCTCCGCCTTCGGCGGGGTCAAGGGCCGCTCCGAACTGCCCGACTATGTCGAGCGCTATATGAAGGGCGAGTTCAGGCTGGACGACTTCATCACCCACACCATGGACCTGGAGAAAATCAACGAGGCCTTCGACCTGATGCACAAGGGCGAGAGCATCCGCTCCGTGATCCATTTCGACCAGTGACCGGAGTCCGCGATGACCATTGAAAACCTGGGCAGCAACCGGAGTTTCGGTGGCTGGCACAAGCAGTACCGCCACCGCTCCGAAGCCCTCAACTGCGACATGCGCTTTGCGATCTACCTGCCACCCCAGGCGGCGGGCGGCCGGCGGGTGCCGGCGCTCTACTGGCTGTCCGGGCTGACCTGCACCGACGAGAACTTCATGCAGAAGGCCGGTGCCCAGCAGTTCGCCGCCCGGCTGGGCATGGCGCTGGTGGCCCCGGACACCAGCCCCCGCGGCGAGGCGGTGGCGGACGACGAGGGCTACGACCTGGGCCAGGGCGCGGGCTTCTATGTCAACGCGACCCGGGCGCCGTGGAGCCGCCACTACCGCATGTACGACTATGTGTTAAACGAGCTGCCGCAGCTGGTGGAAGCGCATTTCCCGCTCAGCGGCAAGCGCGCCATCGCCGGCCATTCGATGGGCGGCCACGGCGCGCTGGTGCTGGCGCTGCGCAACCCGCAGCGCTTTTCGTCGGTGTCGGCATTCAGTCCCATCGCCAACCCGGTCGGCTGCCCCTGGGGCAGGAAGGCCTTTGCCGCCTACCTGGGCGGGGACAGCGCGGACTGGGAGGAGTACGATGCGAGCCTGCTGATGCGCCGGGCAAGTGCCAAGGTGCCGGCACTGGTGGACCAGGGAGAGGCGGACGACTTCCTCGCCGAGCAGTTGAAGCCGGAAACGCTGGAAGCGGCGGCCGCAGCCAGCGACTATCCGCTGCAGCTGAGGCGCCGCCAGGGCTATGACCACGGCTACTACTTTATCGCCAGCTTTATCGAGGAGCACCTGCGTTTCCACGCGCGGTACCTGGACCTTTAACCGCGAGCCGCCGGCCTATCGACTTCCGAATCGCACTAGGCACTGCGACTGCACTGTTCGCACAGGCAATCCAGTTCCAGTTGCGAAGTCAGCAGGCGGTAGCCGGCGCCCTCCACCGTGTCGCGCAGCGCGGCGATCACTTCCGGCTTGATGCCGATTTCCCGCACCCTGTTGCAGCGACTGCAGATCAGGAACTGCGGCGTTTCGTGGCTGTGGTCGCAGGCGATATGGCCGCATGCCAGGTACTTGTTTTCCGAATTGAGCTTGTGGGCCAGGTTTTCCCCGACCAGGAAATCCAGCATGCGGTACACGGACATGGCGGGAATGGGTTCGCCGTAATCGCGACCGTACTGCTCGGCGATCTCATAGGCGGACAGCGGGGTCTTGGCGCGCAGCAGAATCGCGAGGACATTCCTGCGCTTCTCGGTCAGCCGGGCGCCGGAGTCCCGGCAGCTCTGCTCCGCCTTGCCCAGGGTCTGTTTGAGTTGGGATGCTTTCATCGACTGTTTCGGTCCGGTTGTTTACACCAGATTATCACAGGGGCAGCCGAGCATGCAGGCGCTCCCCGCCGCGCTGCGCCGCGGGACTTCATAAGGACATCCCCCAGAAAAGCGTTTATCCTTCCCGACACAGGAACTCACCCAATCGGAGTCGCAATGCTGGAAGTTATCTCCGAGTACAAGTCGGTCCAGACCGTCCTGGCCATCGCCGTCATCCTGCTGTTGCGCTGGCTGCTGTCGTTCGCCATAGCCCGCAGCAGCTGGGCCTTAGCCGACAAGCGGCGGCGTATCAACACGGTACACAACTACTGCAACCTGCTGCTGGTTGTCACTGTCATCGCCATCTGGATCACCGAGCTGCGCGAGTTTGCCCTGTCCATCGCCGCTTTTTCCGTGGCGATCGTGATAGCACTGCGGGAATTCGTGCAGTGCTTTGTCGGCGGCCTTTTTCAGAGGGCCATGCGCTCGTACAACGTCGGCGACTGGGTCAAGATAGGGGACAAGTTCGGCGAGGTGATCGACAGCGACTGGCTGAGCACCACGCTGCTGGAGATAGATCCCCACGGTCTCGGCAACGGCTATACCGGTGCCACCCTGTATATTCCCAGCAGCGCCTTCTTTACCCAGTCGGTGAAAAACCTGAACTTTATGCGCCGCTATATCGAGCACAGCTTCTCGATAGTACGCGAGAGCAAGGGGATGAATCCCTTCGAAGCGAAGGAATTCATCGCCGGGCGGGTGCGCGAGCACTGCGAGTCCTTTCGCGAAGTCGCCGAGCGCTACTGCAAGCTGATCGAGCACCGCATGGGCGTGGAGCTGTCCGGCCCCGACGCCGAGGTGAGAATCACCACCAACGAGCTGGGGCACGATGTGCTGACGGTCACCGTCTTCTGCCCCCGCGAAGAGGCCCACGAGATAGAGCAGAAGGTCACCGAGGATTTCTACAACTTCTGGTACGAAAAAAACCGCTCCCAGGCAGAGAAGGCGTAGGGTGCGCCGTGCGCACCACACAGAGCCGGTGCGGGGTACAGGGCTTCTCGGTGCGCACGGCGCACCCTACGGCCGTTAACAGAGGCGCCCTCCAGTTGTTTCGGTACACTTCGAATGCCTCCGGGCAACCTGCTCGCGAATGATTTCCGCCAGCCGCAGAACGCCGGGGCCGGGTGATTCCCGGTCCGCGAAGATCAGGTACAGGGAAATACTGCGTTCACTGCCCTCGCCGAGCGGCAGCGGCTTCAGGATGCCCTCTTCCAGCTCCGCGCGAATCTTTTCCTCCGGCAGCCAGGCAAAGCCGTAACCGCGGCAGGCGGCGCCAATGGAGGTGGACATATTGGTCACCGTCCAGCGCTGGACCACGTCCACCGTCGCAGTACGGCTGTCGCGTTGGGAGCTGGAGTCGCGCACCACCAGGTGGCGGTGCTGGCGCAGATCGCGCAGCGTGACCTCGCGGCCCAGTTGGTGCAGCGGGTGATCGGGGTGGGCCACCGGAATGACTCGCGCCGGCCGGGGCAGTATCTCGCCGATAAAGCCCCGCGGCACATGGGGGGTAATCGCCAGGTCCACCCTCCCCTGCTCCAGCGCCTCCGGCGCGCCGCCGATCACCGTCTCGTACAGTTCCACCCTGGTCTGCGGGCTCTCCCGGCTGAACAGGTCCAGGCATTCCAGCAGCAGCCAGGTGGGAAACAGCACCTCCACGGCGATGGATATCTCCGACTCCCAGCCGGCGGAGGCCCTGCGCGCGGCCCGCTCCAGGCCGGCGGCGTCGTCAAGCAGCTGCCGCGCGCGCCGGTAGAGCATCTCCCCGGCCGGGGTCAGCACCGCCTTGCGCCCCTCGATCAGGAAGGCCTTGATATCCAGCACCGACTCCAGCTTCTGCACCGAGTAGCTGACCGAGGACTGGCTCTTGTGCAGCCGCTCGGCGGCCTGGGCATAACCGCCCTCCTCCACCACCGCCACCAGGCAGCGCCACTGCTCCAGGCTGATACGCGGTGTCAGCGACGATTCAGTATCATTCCGGGATGCCATATGATCTATCCATTCGATAGGTTTTAGCTAATTTTTATAATTTTTTATCGAATTAATCAATGCTTCAATGGCGCCATCTCGAAAACAACACCCCTGAACGAACGGAGGTATCGAAATGGCTATCCAGGAAAAGAAACTGCTCAAGATCCAGACCAGCCTGTTCCAGAACGACGGCGCTTCCTCCCAGCTCGCCGAGGCGTTCGCCCGCCAGTGGCAGGCTCGCAACCCGGACGGCCAGGTCATCAGCCGCGACCTTGCCGCAGAGCCGGTGCCGCACCTGGACCTGGCCCGCTTCCAGTCCCTTATCACCCCGGAGGCAGAGCGCAGCGCGGAGCAGAAGGCCGTGGTCAGCTATTCCGACGCGCTGATCGAGGAGATCGCCTCCGCCGACGTGCTGGTACTGGGCATCCCGATGTACAACTTCAGCGTACCCTCCACGCTGCGCGCCTACTTCGACCATATCGCCCGCGCCGGCGTGACCTTCCGCTACACGCCGGAGGGCCCCGAGGGACTGCTGAAAGGCAAGAGGGCGGTGGTGTTCATCACCCGCGGCGGCTACTACGGCGAGGATCACTCCCAGACCGCCTTCGTGCGCCAGTTCCTCGGCTTTATCGGCATCACCGATGTGGAGATAGTCCACGCCGAGGGACTTGCGGTGGGCGACGAGGCCAAGGAGAAGGCGCTGGGTGCCGCCCAGGAGCGCATCGCCCAACTCGTGTAATTCCTGCAAGCGCGCTTGCACGTGTCAGGCGGCGGACTTCCGCCGCCTTTTTTTCATTCTCAGCCGTGCGCCAGTGAACTCCCCACCGCTCCTACAGGCTTACCTCGGCTCCGAGGTACAGGGAGCGCCCCTCCCCGGGAAAATAGCGAGCGCCGCCGAAGCTGCTGTAATCCGCGCGCTCGGCATAGGCTTCGTCGGTCAGGTTGAGCAAGCGCGCCGACAGTTTCCAGGCGCCGAATCGCCACCGGGCGCGCAGGTTGAACAGGTCGTGGCCGGGATAGCCGTGCCGGTTCTGCGGATCCGTGTAATAGCGCCCCTGGTGCAGCCATTCCAGTTCGGCAACCACATCTGAACCTGGCTGCCACAGCAGGCGGCTGCTGCCGAATAGCCGCGGCGCCGAGTCGATCAATTTTCCCTGCAGGGACACACCGTCGAGCAGTCGCTCGTCCCGGTAGCGATGCTTCGCGTAGCTGGCGGACATCTGCCAACGCCACTGCCCGGAAAACCCATAGTCCAGCGCCAGCTCCAGGCCGCCGTGTCCCGTCTCGCCGCCCGACTGGTTGAAGAAATCCGCATCGCGGAAGATCACATTGTCCTTGCGCATTGCGTAGGCGACCAGCTCGTAGCCGAGGCCCGCGCCCTCGCCCCGGATACCCAGCTCGGCGCTGTCGATTTTCTCCGCATCCAGTTCCGCCACCGTCTGCTCCCGCTGCAACCGGTAGAGTTCCGTCGCCTGGGGCACGCGGAAACCGCGAGCCAGGTTGATAAACAACTGCCTGTCCGCATTCATCCGGTAAATGGCACCGAGCCGCGGCGACCAATTGCGGAAGCGGTCCTCGCGATCCGCCGGCCGGTTGAAACGGCAGCCGCCGAAGGCGCAGGGAGTGCCGTCCTCTGCGGTGCGGCCGGCGAGCATGCGGTTGTCGTAATCGTAGTCCAGCGTCTCGTAGCGCAGTCCGGCGTTCAGTGCCAGATCACTGCTCATCTGCCAGGTCGCCAGCGCAAAGGGCGCCGCCACCAGCGCATCCACCCGGTAGTCGTAATGCCTGCCGGTCGGAATCGTCGCCTGCAGGAACTCCGAGCCCTCGGTGGGATTCTGCTGGGATTCAATCAGGTAGCCCCGGGTAAATTCCGCGTCCAGTCCCGCAATCAGTTGCAGGTCCCGACCGAGATAGCCGCTGTAGCTGCTGCGCAGCCCTGCGCTGCGCTGGCCGTTTTCCTCCAGCGCCTGGCCGGGCAGGTAGTGCTGCAGGAACACCATGTCAGTCTTGCGCAAATAGGGAATCAGACTGATTTCGTTACCCTGCCCCATATCGAAATCGATCCGCGACGACAGGCGCAGGGCGCGCGCATCCCGGTAGGCCTCGGGATTCGGGTTGCTGCGGCTGAGTTCGCGGTCGCGATAGGCGCCCTCGCCCTCGATATAGCCGGCGGTTTCCTGGTTCAGATTGGTGGCGGCGAGGCTGGTGCGCACCCGCACCGCGCCGATACTTGCCTGGTGGCGCAGGCCGAGTTTCTGCTGACCGTAGCCGGATGCTTCGCGGTAACCGCCGTCGTGAGCCAGTGACAGATCCGCGCGCAAACCGCTGCCGTTATCCAGGCCGCTGTCGGCGGAAATCTTCGTGCGCGCAAAATCGTGGGGGCCCGCCACAATGCCGATGGTAGTCCCTGCCCTATCCCCGACCTGCGGCCCGATCACATTGATCACCCCGTGCATCGCATTGGAACCGTAGAGAGTACTGGCCGGCCCCCGCACCACCTCGATGCGGCTCGCCGTTTCACTGTGGGACTCGAAGAGTTCATTGACGTTGCAGAAACCCGCGGCGCGCAGCGGTATGCCGTCCTCCGCGGTCAGCAGGCTGCCGCAGGCACCGGCACCGGACAGCACCGGCGAGCGCAGGGACGGCAGGTATTCCTGGCCGTTGCCGCGGGCGAAATTGACACCGGGCACCCGGGCCAGGCTCTGCTGGATATGGGTGTGGTCGATCAGGTCGAGGGAATTACGGTCCAGCAGGGAGAGGCTGTCTGAATTGTCCCACAGCGGTTTGGCGCGGCGGCTGGCGGTGACGACCAGGGTTTCCAGTCGTGATTCTTCGGCGGCGGCGAGGCCGCTGCAGAAAATCAATACAAAAACTGCTGAACGCATTTCCCTGCCTTTTTGTTAATAGTAAAAGGCAGGGATTCTACGGGATTTGAAAAGTTTATGTAGCACCGAAAGCTCTATAAATAGATGCAACGGTCACTGGAACATGCATGCCGAAACCGAGCCCAGACCTCAAGGTCCACCTCTGGGCTTTGGCGAATCGCCATCAATACACTTCTCCGCAATCATGGTGAAGTCAGGGGCTCGGAATGATACGCGCGATGCAATAATTCCAGGAAATCGGGCGCTTCTGGCAGGGATACGGGCCCGATCCGGCTAACCGCCACACCCGGTGTCCAGGAATTCATAACCACCGCACCGGCCAACTCCGGCAGATCGGCAAGGGTTATGTCCTGAACCCGCTGCGGAATATCGAGACGTTCGAGCTGGCGACGCAGGATACCCATAGTCGTGCCGACAAGAATATCAGCCCGCGGCCACACCAGCGCCTCGCCATCCCAAAAAGCCAGATTCCAGATAGTCCCCTCACTGAGACGGCCCCGGCGATCCACAAAAGCGGCATCATCAAATCCTTTCCTGGCTGCCCGGCGTAGGAAGTGGGTCTTGGCCACCTCACCGACATGTTTCACGTCGGGAAGAACTCTCTCGTACTCGATCGCCGCTAGTTCTAGTGGCCCCTGCGGAGCAGACGCGGGCGGGCCGGTGCGTACCAGTATTTCCGGCTCTGCATCGACCAGTCTGAACTCCCCCGCGGGCTCGTAAACAGTGGCCGTCAACGAGAGGTCCGCTGGACCTTCTTTCAGCACCGCACGCAGGCAGGACAGCACCCTCTCATCGGGCAGTACCCGGCCGAACATTTCCTCCGAAGCGGCCCTCAGCCGCTGCAGGTGCAGATCCAGGCCACGGATCTTGCCTTCGCGCACCTGCATGGCTGTAAAGTGGGCATAGCCCGCAAACGCGAGCGGAGCCAGTTCCTCAGCGGTGGCCGTACGGCCATTTCGCTGCGCAACGAAAGAAGTAGTGGAAGCCGACATAGAATTACTCCTGAAATTTTGCGCCGCATCCCGGCGCGCCCCTTATCAATTTGTGTAACTATCTGCCATTGCCATGCGTTTGAAAAACAAGTATTTTTTTGCAAATCATTAAATATGACTTGAAGACCAATGAATCGGATGCTGCCGGGTACACGGGCTCTTAGAACCTTTGAGGCGGCGGGGAGACACTTGAACTTCACCCGCGCCGCCGACGAACTGGGATTGACTCCGGCGGCGGTCAGTTACCAGGTCAAGGAGATCGAAGAGCAGCTGGGTTTCACTCTTTTTTCGCGTACCAGCCGCAACATCCAGCTCACTCCGGCCGGCACCGTCCTGTTCGAAGCCGCCGCCGATGCGCTGGGCAATTTGCAACGCGCCACCAACCGCGCGCGCAGGGTGGCCCGGGGATCGACCGAGCTTAGACTGTCACTGGGCGCCAGATTCGCAACCAACTGGCTTCTGCCCAGACTGCCGCAATTCAGGGCGGCCAACCCGGCTGTGGAGCTGACCTTTGACATCACTGACCGGGTGCGTGATTTCGCGACCGACGATGTAGATATCGCCATCCGCTTCGGCAGAGGCAATTACGAAAAGGCACTTTCCGAGCGCCTGTTTGACACAGCCGTAATTCCCGTCTGCAGCCCGAAGCTTCTCGAATCCGGTCCCAAGCTAGAGGAGCCGCGGGATCTCTTCCAGCACACCCTCTGCTACGTGGATTGCGTAACTGACGGAGTAGTCTGGCCCAACTGGCCCATGTGGATGGCCGCTGCCGGTATCGATGGCTTTGAAGATAGCGGCTGCGTCGGCTTCGACGATTCAAATCATGTCGTACAGGCAGTATTTGACGGCGCCGTCGTAGGGCTTGTGGAATTGGCGATGGTTGCCAACGATCTCGAGCAGGGCCGCTTGGTGCGCCTTTTCGATATCGATGTCAGTGTGGCTCGAGACTATGCCTATTATCTCGTCTATCCCGAAAGCGCCCGCAAGGATTCTCGGGTATGTGCTTTCCGCGACTGGATACTCAACGAGGTCAGGGCGCAGCTTCAAGTTTGATTTGAATTTAACCGCTCATTTCGAAATTACTCCCAGAAGAAATCAAGCTCAATTCTCTTATGGGCAATCCAACAATTCACGATCAGTTTTGCCGATTTGAATTTGGGGAGGGACTGGGTAAGTCTTAATGGGACGTCGAAAGTAGTGACGATAGCTGAAGATTGTGAACCCGCCATCGTAGGCGGGTTCGCAGAGGATGCCTGGAGCAATCTCCGGCAGGGATTCTACGATATTTGCGCAGGGATTGCAGGGCCGAAGGCCCGTGAATGCATGGAGCAGCCCATGGCCGCCCCGCCGCTCCTACAGGGAGGATCAGTGGCTTTTTGCAGCCACTGATCCCGTTTATGCTCACTGCCAGGCTGCAGCCCTGGTGTCATTCACCTGCGTCTGCTGTTCTCCAGTCAGGGTGATGACACCGCCCTGGGGAACCCCGATTGATGTCATCAACTCGGCCAGGCTATCGATATTGGCCAGCGGCAACTCGGCACCGGATTCCGTCGCAATCACCTCGATGGCGCCCTCCGCCGACTGCCAGTAGCGGACCTGCACCTTCTCCGGGCCCGCCAGCAGGTAGATATCCAGCTGGCTGCCATTTTTCACCAGCCAGATATCTTCCGCCGCTATGGCGCCCTCAAAAAGCAGCCGGTCATCAGCGCTGGAACCGGCATCGGTCACCGTATCCACGCCGTCGCCGCGGGCGAAGAGATAGATATCGGCACCGCCGTTGCCCTGCAGGGTGTCACTGCCCTCGCCGCCGCGGATCATGTCGTCGCCGGCGGAGCCGAGCACCGTGTCATTTCCCTTGGCCGCATCTATTTCGGCAATACCGACCAACTGGGTTCCGGAGAAATCGAGGGTATTGTTGCCGGTGGTGCCCTGGATCTTGTCGGCACCGCCATTGCCGTTGATCCTTTCGACCGTATTGGCCCCGGAATAGGATGCCAGGCGGATCAGGTCGTCCCCGGCGGTGCCGCGTACCTCGTCCGCCCCCGCACCGCCGGAGTAGCGGTCGTAGCCGGTGTCTCCCGGAGTGATCAGGAAGAGGTCGTCGCCGCCCTCGCCGTAGAGGTTGTCGCTGCCGATACCGCCCTCGATCACATCGCCGGCCTGGGAGCCGTAGAGGGTGTCGTTACCCGCGCCGCCATCGATCAGGGCGACATCCACCAGGGCGGTGTTGCGGAAATCCAGGGTATTGTTGGCAGAACTGCCGAGGATCCGGTTGCTGCCGACCTTGCCGTCGATAATCTCGACGGTGGCATCGCCGGAGAAGACGCTGAGACGGAAGTCGTCGTCGCCGTCGGTGCCGATCAGGGTATCCGAGCCTTCGTCGCCCTGGTAACGGTCGTAGCCGCTGTCACCCGGCGAGTGCACGAAGATATCGTCGCCGGCGCCGCCGTAGACGGTATCGCTGCCGGCACCGCCCTCTATCATATCGCCGACCTCGGAGCCGTAGATGGTGTCGTTACCTGCGGCACCGTGAATCGAGGCGATATTCACCAGTTGGGTACCGCCGAAGTCGAGCGTGTTGTTGGCACTGGTACCGAGCAGGCGGTTCTGGCCTTCCCTGCCGTCGATCAGCTCCACCGTGCTGGCGCCACTGAAAACGCTGAAGATCATATCGTCGTCTTCCGCGCTGCCCAGCAGCCGGTCTGCACCATTGCCGCCGCTGTATTTGTCCGCACCCGTATCGCCGGCGCTGAACAGGAAAGTATCGTCGCCGTCGCCGCCCACCAGGTAGTCGCTGCCGGGCCCGCCGATGATGGTATCCGCCAGCGGCGAGCCGTAGATGGTGTCGTTGCCGCTGTAGCCGTCGATGGAGGCGATGCCGATCAGCTCGGTCGCGGAGAAGTCCAGGGTGTTGTTGGCAGTGGTGCCGAGGATACTGTCGCTGCCGCCCTGGCCGTCGATCACCTCCACCGAGGCCTCGCCCGCAAAGACGCTGAAGCGGAAGACGTCGCCGCCGGTGGTGCCCTGCAGCGTATCCCTGCCCTCGCCGCCGCGGTAGGAATCGGAACCGGTGTCGCCGGCAGTGAGTTTGAAAATATCGTCGCCGGCCTCGCCGTAGACGGTATCGCTGCCCAGGCCGCCCTCGATCACATCGGCACCCAGGGTACCGTAGATGGTGTCGTTGCCCGCGGCGCCGTCGATCAGGGCAATATTGACCAGCTCGGCATTGCGGAAATCCAGGGTATTGTCGGCACTGGTGCCACTAATAGTATTGGAACCGGCGCCGCCGTCGATACGCTCCACCGTCGCCGCGCCGCTGAATACCGACAGGACGATACTGTCGTCCGCGGCACTGCCCAACAGGGTGTCGAAGCCTTCGCCGCCGTCGACGCGGTCCGCGCCGGCCTCCCCCTCCAACACAAAGGTATCGTCGCCGCCGTTGCCGTACAGAGAGTCGGAACCGCTGCCGCCGAGGATGCGGTCCGCGGACTCGGTGCCGTAGACGGTATCATTGCCGGCGCCGGCATCGATCTCGGCAATATTCAGCAGCTGAGTCTCGCCGAAGTCGAAGGTGTTGTTGGCACTGGAACCGAGAATGCGGTTGTTGCCGGCACCGCCGTCGATAATTTCCACCCGCGCCTCGCCGCTGAAAACGCTCAGGCGAATCTCATCGTCGCCATCGGTGCCGAGGATGCGGTCGCTGCCCTCGCCGCCGCGGTAGTGATCGAAGCCGGTATCGCCGGCGGTGAGCAGGAAGGTATCGGCACCGCCATTGCCATAGAGCTTGTCGGAGCCCAAACCGCCCTCGATCATATCCGCGGCCGAAGTACCCAGCACCGTGTCGTTGCCGGCACCGGCGTCGATCAGGTCGATGGAAACCAGCTGGGTGTTGCTGAAGTCCAGGGTGTTGTTGGCGGAGCTGCCCAGGATGCGGTTGTTGCCGCCGTCGCCGTCGATCACCTCCACGGTGGCGCTGCCGGAGAAGACGCTGAAGCGGAATTCGTCGTCGCTCGGGGTGCCGACAATCCAGTCCTCCCCCGCACCGCCGTCGTAGCGGTCGAAGCCGGTATCGCCGGCGGTGAGCAGGAAGCGGTCGTCGCCTCCCTCGCCGTAAAGCTTGTCGCTACCCGGGCCACCGACAATGACATCCGCCGCACTGGTACCGTAGAGGGTATCGTTGCCGGCGCCGGCATCCAGGCGCGCGATATTCAGCAGACTGATGCCGCGGAAATCCAGCGTGTTGTTGGCGGAAGTGCCGGTAACGAGATTGGTGCCGGCACCGCCGTCGATCTGTTCCACCCGCGCATCGCCGCTGAACACGCTGAAGCGGAACCAGTCGTCGCCGTCGCCGCCGATCACCTGATCGAAGCCAGTACCGCCCTCGACGCGGTCGGCACCGGCATCGTTGCCCTCGATATGGAAGATATCGTCGCCGGCGTTGCCGTAGAGCTTGTCGCTGCCGGCGCCGCCGATAATCCTGTCATTGGCGGAACTGCCGTAAATCGTATCGTTGCCGGCCAGGCCATCGATAAAGGCGATATTGAGTAGCTCGGTGTTGGAGAAATCCAGGGTGTTGTTGGCGTTGGTGCCGTAGATGGCGTTGTAACCGCCGGCGCCGTCGATCCGCTCCACGGTCGCCGCGCCGCTGAACACGCCGATGCGAATGGCGTCGTCGCCGCTGCCGCCCTGCACCTGGTCGAAGCCGTCGCCGCCATAGAAGATGTCGGCATAGCCGTCGTTGCCCTCGACGATAAAGCGGTCGTTGCCGCCCTCGCCGTAGAGTTTGTCGGCACCCGGCCCGCCGATAATGGTGTCGTCACCGTCGCCTGCGTAGATGGTATCGTTGCCGGCCTTGCCGTCGATGGTGTCGGCACCGGCGGTACCCTGCAGGGTGTTGTTGCTGTTGTTGCCCTCCACATTGGTCTGGGATTCGCCGGGCTCTATGTCCCAGGAGAACTTGGCGAAATCCAGCGGCTGCGCGGCCGGGTGGCGGATCACCACCGTCTCGTTACTCAGCGCGCTGCCACCGGAGGGAATATCGCTGAAGGTCAGGCCGTTGCCGCCGACAATCGCCGCGGAATAGTCCAGGTCCGGGGACGGCAACAGGGTCAGGCTTGCACTGGCATCCACCAGTCCCGCCCCCTGGTTGTCCAGCTGGGCCCGGTAGTGGGATTCCACATCCCCGGTGCCGCTCACCGGCAGCTGCTGCTCCAGTGAATAATTGCAGATAAACAGTGTCTGGCCCGCGCTTTCGCTGTCCCTGTTGACGAACGACAGGCTGTCCAGCAGGTAGCCGCTGTAGGCGGGGTCGTCGCTCTGCGCCGGCTGGAATACCAGGCTGAAGGGGCTGTCCCCGTCCACGGCGCAGTCGTCCAGGCCGCGCAGCTGGATCACCTGGGGAATATCCCAGTTGTCCTCGGAAAACTGCAGGTAGTTGTCGCCGAGAATTTCCGCCTCGGAGGCATCGGAAAGCGACAGGTTCAGGGTCAACGTGGTACCGGCCAGCAGCGGCTGGTCCAGGCTCACCTCGACGCCAGCGATTGTGGTACCCGCCTCGTCCGTTTCCAGCGCGGTCAGCGGCGTGGCGGTGATGCGTTTTGTCTGCGACGGCACGGTGATAGTGCAGCAGCCGCTGGCAGTCACCGTGGTTTCGCCGTCGGTGATTTCCGCTTCCAGGCTGTAGTTGCCGGGCAGCAGGCCGGACACATCCCACAGGTACTGGTCAGCGGTGCCGTCCTCGTCCTCGGCGATATCGCCGACGATCAGCGTCCGGCCGCTGCCCTCGTAGAGGTAGTAGAGGGATACGCTGGCATTGCTGTCCGGGTCGCTGTCCTGCCACTGGATCAGCAGTTGCGGTTCGCTGACGGTGACCGCGCTGTCGGGCAGCACCAGGGCAATCTGCGGCGGGTCGTTTACGCCGTTCTCATTGATCGCGAACTGGTTCACCTGGCTCCAGTCGCCGGGCGTGCCCTTGACGTCTTCGGCGCGGGCGCGCCAGTAGTAGTGGCTGTTATCGTTGAAGTCGAAGCCCGGCGCCCACTGGGTGGAAGCTTGCAGCCGGCTCGCCACCAGCAGAGTCAGTGCCGCGTCGGAATAGACCTCGAAGCGGTACTGCACCGCATCGCCGTCGGGGTCCGCAACCGGATTCACTTCAAACAGCGGGCGCAGGTTTTCCACCACCGCGCCGGCGCCGGGGTTTTGCAGGCTGGGCACCGGCGGTGCGGCATTGTCGGTATCCACCTGGAAGCTGGCGCCGACCCAGTTGCTCTGCACCTCGCCGTCGCTGGCCTTGGCGCGCCAGTAATAGGTCACGTCCTCCTGCAGCCCCTCGGCAACCCAGGCGGTCTCGCCCTGCCCCGCGGCCACCGGGCCGGAGGAAATCGCGGCACCGCTGTCGAAACTCGCCACTGTGTCCAGCTCGAAAGTGTAAGTGAGCGGCTGTTGCTCCGGATCGCTCGCGTTGCCTACCCGCAATTCCACTCCGCTATTCGGCAGCCAGCTGAATACGCCATCGGAGGGAGAAACGATCGACGGATCCGTGGGCGCGTCGTTCAGGGTGCTGACCAGGAAGCTGCCGATTTCGCTCTCCGTGCGCGCGCCGTGCTCGTCCTCTACCCAGGCCTTCCACACATAGGCGTTGTCCTCGGCGAGCGGGTTCGGAACCTGCCACCTGGTCTGGAAGTTGCCGCCGGGCAGCAGTCCGTTCACCGACGCGATCGGCGTGTCCAGATCGGACTCGTGAAAGAGGTCGAAGCCGTAGGAGAGCGTATCCCGGTCCGCGTCGAAGGCGTGAGCCACGATCAGTTCCGGGCGGGTGGCTGCGACCACCGCGTTGATTTGCGGCGCGTTGATGGCCGGCGCCGAGGGCGCGTCGTTGGAGGTGTTGATAAAGAAGCGGCTGGACTCCCAGTTGGAGGCCACCGGCACATCGCCGCTGCCGGCTTCCACCACGGTGATCGCGCGCACGCGCCAGTAGTAGAGTTTGTTGTCGGCAAACGCCTGCCCCGGCAGCAGCTCGCCGGCGGCCACCGCCCAGCTGGTGCTGCCGCTGCCCTCGGCCACGGTGGCTTCCGCCACCCTGGTCACCATCGCCTGGTCGGAATAGAGTTCGAACTGGTAGGCGACTGTCAGCTCCGGGCCGTGCTCGCCGTTGCTCACCACCAGGGTCGGCAGCAGCTCGGCGACGCCGTCGAGGATTTCGGCATCGAACACCGGGCTGGCAATCTGCGGCGCGCCCGGTGCCACTTCCGGCACCGTCGGATCGCTGCCCACTTCCTCTTCCTGGGCATCGCTGCGGCCGTCCTCGTCGTAGTCGCCGCTGCCATCCCGGTCCAGGTTGCCGAAGTGCTCCATCTCCCAGGCATCGCTGAGGCCATCGCCGTCGGTATCGCCGGCGGGGTTCACCTTCAGGTTCACCGAGCGCTCGCTGGAGAGGGCGCCGTCGGAGGCGGTAAAGGTCACCGCATAGCTGCCCGCCTGGCCGATGGCCGGCTGCCAACGGAAAACACCGGTGCCGTCGCCGCCGTCGGTAAAGGTGGCGCCGGACGGCAGGCTGCTGGAGGACAGCTGCGGCACAGTGCCGTTCGGGTCCGAGGACTGCACCAGGAAGCCGATCTGGCCGCCCTCGTGGCTGTTGCGGTCGAGAATCGCCTGGATCACCGGCGGCTGCGGCAGTTCGGCGGAGTCGACAAAATGGAGCGTATAGTCGGCGCTGCTGTCGTAGTCGAAGACGTTGATAAAGTAATCGAAATCCACCTTGTTCTCGGCGCGCTTTTTCGACAGCCAGAAGTTGTTCGGATTCAGAGATTTGCCGTCTCCGCGCACCACCTTGTGCAGCGCCTTGGCGCCGGCGTAGGGGTCGGATACCTGGATATAGCCGAAGCCTTCCTGAGCGCCGCCGCTCAGGCTGCGCGTGCCGCCACTCTCGCCGCCGAGGGTGTAGGAGAGGGCCGCCACCTGGGCGCAGCTTTTGCACAGGGGCAGGTCGGCGCCGGTGTTTTCGCTCTCGTAGAGGTAGAAGCTTTCGTCGGCGCCGTAGGCGAGGAAGTCGAGCACTGCATCCCGCCCCGGCAGATCCACCAGCACATCCTCCACCAGCAGGTGCGCATTGGTGGCCTCGATCAGCGAAGTCAGCTCGCCACCCAGCTCGTCGGCGTGGGTAAAGCTGGCGGAAAACTCGGTAAATTTGCCGGACAGGGTGGACTCCATCACCCAGCGCCCCGCCTTCATGCTCTGCGGCGCTATCTCGCCGAAATTGATCAGCAGGCTGGGCTCCGCCGCCTGGTTCTCCACGAAACTGTTGGTAATCGTGAAGTCGATGGCCAGGCCCTGCTCGTTGTCGACGATTCGGGGCTGGGCCGATTCGATCTTGAGGTTGTTGGCGGCGCCGTAGCCGCTGTTGTCGATACGCACACCCAATGTATAGGGTTCCGGCGGCTCTATCTCGGTGGTAAAGGCATCGTCGCCGACTACTTCATGGGTCAGGAAGTAGTCCAGGGTCATCAGAGGCTGCGGCTTGACCACAATCGAGTCCGGCGCCACCTGCACGACTTCCTCCTTGCCGCCGTAGGCATAGGAAAGCGTCGCGCCGACGAAAAAGAGTTCGCCGTTGTCGGTCTGGCCGGCAGCGTTGGCGGTGGGCACTATCAGCCAGCGGAACTCGCCCACATTGCCGGCATTGATCACACCGTCGCTCACGGCGCCGTCGTCGCCGGTGACCAGGGAATTGACGTTCTGGGTATCGTCCACACGGATAAAGAATGCCGCATCGCTAGCCGAGGTGTCGGAAGTGGCGGTGACCGCATTGCCGTCAGCGTCGGTAAAATTCACCGAAATGGCGATATTCTCGATGGAATAGGTATCCAGGCTGTTGGTAATGCGCATGATGGCCTCGAAGCCCTGGCGCTCCAGTGTCAGCTCCTGGAGGATTTCTATGCGCACCTCCGCGCAGAGTGCCTCCTCCTGAGCTGCGGCGGCCGGTGCGCCCAGTGCGCAGATCCAAAACGCGGCCAGTATCCCCCAACGCTGCAACATGATTCCTATTCCCAAAAATGTCTTATGTTTCAAAATCTGTTTATGTTCATGACCTCGATTAGCGGTCATATGACCGCCAAAATAGGTCTTTCTTCTATTCGTCGCCCAACCTGGGACGCCCCGGCCGACGGTGCTCGATGCGCAGGCCGACCCTTCGTTCAATCTCGTCCACAAAGCGGCTGTTGCCAGTCAGCTGGTTTCTCGACCAGGCTTCACTCAAAAACGCCAGTTCATCCGCAGACACTCCGGCCCGAACAAACTCCCAGTACGCCTCTATCCGCTCTTTACCGTTCCGCCCGAGGCGCCTCAGTTCCTCATGGCTGTCCAATTCAAACCCTTTCTCTGCCCCGATCCTCGCCCTGTAGCTGGACCACTTGTACTGCCTTGGTCCGCGCACCATGCCCGCACGCACCGGATTCAGTTCAATATAGCGACAGCAGGCGAGAAAGTATGTGTCCGCCTGCACCACACTGGCCTTGAAGCGCCCCTCCCACAGGGAGCCCCTGCGCCCCTCCAGCTTGTTCACATAGGCCGCCTGGCGCCCGGCGAGCCGTTTCATCAACAGGGAGACGGTTTTCGGCCGATCCCCCGGCTCCACCAGTAGGTGTACGTGATTGGTCATCAGGCACCAGGCGTAGAGCTTTATGTCCAGCTTGTCCTTCCACTCGAACAGGTTGTCGCGGTAATACTGGTAGTCCTCGTCCGCCAGGAACACCGGTTCCCGGTTGTGGCCCCGCTGCACTATGTGATGGGGCATATTGGCCAGCGGTATTCTGGCCTTCCTTGGCATTGGTCTTCTCTCGTTAAACGGCGCCCTGAGGCATGTTTAAAGAGGTGTCAAAAATAGATCTGTCCCCTTTACCGCTATGTGATGGGGCATATTGGCTAGCAGTATTCTGGCCTTCCTTGGCATTGGTCTTCTCTCGTTAAACGGCGCCCTGAGGCATGTTTAAAGAGGTGTCAAAAATAGATCTGTCCCCTTTACCTAGTCCCCTTTACCTGCCCTTACTTCTATTTAAACTTTATACTTAAAAAACTCACCCTCATGTGAAACAAACAAGAAGAGCCTTGAATCTAAAGATGCAATCATACCATCGCGATCACCAGCCGCTATTATCGCATCTTCCAAAGCAAGCAATACCGGAGGATCAAGAAAATCATAATATATGCATTCTTCTTTCATTTCCGAATCACTAACAACACCTTTGCACTTGCTCACATCAATATCATTCAAAAGCTTATGCGAATTCTTAACTATTTTTTTCTTTTTAAACAAAATGCCTTTCCATCGATCAGCGCGACCATCAAAGAGGACCAGATCAAGCATTTGAAACAACAACTTTTCAGCAACCTCCATCGAAGCCACTTCTGCAGTATCAAGAATCTCGTATCTATCTTTCATAATTGCACCTACCTTTTCGGATACCGATGGTGATTGTTATTTTTTGCATTATCATTTTTATTCGAATCATGATAATGACTATCCGGGTGTTTTGAATCCGGATGACGCTCTGGATTTTTGTATTTCTGCTGATCTGAATAGCGATCACGCTTACTCTTTGGAGCATCTTTCTTTGGTTGCGGCCTGGGCTTACCCTTATGAGCATGACGAGCAGCATCCTTGGCCTTCTTTCGTGTAGAGTGTTGCTTACTTTTATTTTGCTTCCTTTTAAACCTATCAAATCCCTGCTTAAACGCACCATTGCCTTTAAACCAATTCAGTGGATTTAAGCAACCTAGCGCGCAATCAGCACTAGCATCCCCAAGATCAAAACAATCATCAGTTACCCATGATGCAGCCTTCTTAAAGGCCAAGCATCGGACCATGCACCTAACAAAACCCCAAGCCAATGCCGGAACAATTTCACCAGTGGGGTCAAAATAATTATTTGGATTATTGTATGCATACGCATAATAATTCAGCGCAGACTCGAATCTTAGTGGATCTTCCTGGAGGTACCGTCCGCTACTTGGATCATAGTCTCTAAACCAGTTTTGATAGACCCCGCTTTCCGCATCGGAATACTGCCCAGGAAACCGCAAACTATTCCCAACAGTCTCTACAAGAACCTCAGCCTTCCCAAACGCCTCATACCGAGCCTCCCAAACCACAGCCCCAGACTTATCCACCATCCGCTGCGGCGTACCCAGATGGTCATTCTGGTAGTAGTAGATCTCACCGGTAGGCACCCGCTGGAACAGCGGCTCAGTCATCCACGGCATGCCCGGCTTGAAGTGATACTCCTTAATCAGGTTGCCGGACTGATCGTACTCGGCCGCCATACCCTCTTCGTTGTAGAGGAAGTGGGTAACCTGGCCGGCCTCCTTGCGGATACGCTGCCCATAGGGATTGTACCGGTACTCGCCGACGGTAGCGCCGTTCTTGTCAACGGCGATCAACCGCTCCTCGTGGTTGTAGCGGTAGCCCCAGGCAATTCCAGCCTGGACTTTCTGGGTAGTGTGGCCGTTGTCGTTGTACTGAAAGCTGGCCGGATCGTTGCCGGTAGCTGCCGTCAGTTGGTTCTGGTCGTTGTACTGCAGCTCATTTGACGAGGACGGGTTAAAGCTCTCCTCGGCAACCCCACCAATTTCATGGCCAGTCCGGTTGCCAACACCGTCGTAGCTGAACTGCTCGTCGTTCGACGCGTTGTCCAGCGGGTAATCCGCCTCGGTCAGCCGATACAGATCATCGTAATCAAACGCATATTCGCCGTGCTCGGAGGTAATCTTGCGAACATTGCTTTCGAGATCGTATTCGTAGACAGACCGAGCCTTGTCGTTGCCAGCCGAGTCTTCCAGCACCCGCTTTTTGACCCGCAGGAAGTCATCATAGCTCAGCGTGATCTTATTGCCGCCGGGCAACAGCAGCGTCTGCGGCGCCAACCAGTGGAAGTCGGTCCAAGCCAGCTGCCCTTCACCAGGGATATGCACCGCGGCCAGCTGGTTGTTCTTGTTGTAGTAATAGGTATAGGTAACGCCTTCCGGATTGGTATAGGTCTTCTTCAACCCATTGCCGTAATAGCTGTAGCTGTAGCTCTTCGAGAAGGCGATCTCCGCAGCCTGCGCTCCCTCACCGTAGTAGTCCACGGTCACCGATTCCAGCCGGTTCAGGCTGTCGTAGCTATAGGTCTCGCCGTGATAGACGATATCCGCAGTGGAATTGGAGGTATCCGCGCCCGGCGTCTGGGTATAGCCGGTGTACTGAGCTTTGGCGTTGTAGTGATAGTCCACCACCTTGACCGGCTGCGGGTTGTCCTTGTGCGCATAGACCTGCAGCTTGCTCATACGGCCCATGTCGTCGTAACTGTAGACGCGCTTCTCCTGCTGCGGATTGGTAACCGCGATCAGGTTGCCGTTGGCATCGTAGTCGTAGACCCGCTGTTTATTGGTACCGATAAAGTCGTGCTTAGTCTCGGTCTTGAGGCGATCAGCCTTGTCGTACGTGTAAACGGTCAGCCGCCCTTCCGGGTCCTTCACCTGCAGCAGGTTGTCGCGGGCATCGTAGGTGAATTCAGTTTTCTTGGTCTCGCCGTTGACCGGGTCGACGATTGCCACCAGCCGGTTCAGCTTGTCGTATTCGTACTTTTCGGTGTTCTCCAGCGCGTCGGTATCCGAGATCAGGTTGTCGCCCAGGTCGTAGCCGTAGGATCTGAGGTATTCGAGATTGTTGGCCTGCTGCTTGCTCTGCTCTATGCGGTCGCGCTTGTCGTAGCCCAGATCTTCGGCGTAGGTGGGATAGGTGATCTTTGAGAGCAGGTTCTGCTGGTAGTTGTACTCAGTGCGGTTCTGCTCGCCGTCCACGATCGCGCGCAGGCGGTTCTGGCTGTCGTACTCCAGGCCGATACTGGCGTCCTCGGCGTCGGTGATCGTCGCCAGGCGGTTGCCCTTGTCGTAGGTCAGTGCGAGTTCATTGCCACTGTCGTCGGTGACGGTCAGCGGCAGGCCGGAGGCATTGTTTACGATATGCAGGCTGCTGCCGCTGGCATCGGTGACCTTGACCAGGTCGCCGGCGGGGTCGTACTCATACTTAAAGCCCTGACCGTAGGGGGTCAGTTCCGCGAGCAGGTTGCCTACGGCGTCGTAGTCGCGGGTCCAGGTTTTCAGGCGGGCGTCGACGACGGTGTGGGCGTTGCCGTTAACGTCGTAGTCGCGGTACTCGGTGACCTTTTCCTCTGCGTCCGTGACCTTGGTGATGTTGCCGTAGTCGTCGTACTCCCAGCGGGTGGTGGCCAGGGCGGTGTTACCGGCGGTGGATTCGCCGGTAGTTTCGGTTTCCAGCTGGCCGTACTGGTCGTAGGTATAGCGGGTGATGCGTTGGTCTTCGGTGCCCACCGCTTCGGTGAGCGTGATCAGGTTGCCACGCTCGTCGTACTTATACTCGGAAATGATGCCGCGCTCGTCCCGTTCCCTAATCGGCAGGGTCAGTTGAGTGTTCCAGTCGGTGGTGGTGTAGGTTCCGTCCGGGTTTTCGGTGCGGGTGACGTTACGGAAAGTATCGTAGAACTTCTTTGTTTTCAGGCCGCGGGCGTCGGTGGTGACGCTACTGAGGATACGTATCGATGTAATATTAGGCTTGATCGCCAGTATGTTGGCGCCAGCATAACGATACTGGTCGGCAATATCTTGTTCCGTCATGTTGTCGGAGTAGCGGTATTTGGTTTCGTACTGTAGCTGGCCGCCAACCTGCTGCTTGACCGGCATACCCATAACGTTGTACCAAGTCTCGGTAACCACGCCGGACTTGTCACGCCTGGTCACTTTGTAGATTTTGTCCTGGCTGTTGATACTGTGGCCATAGCTTACCCCGGTGCCGTCCTCGGTTTCATAGCCGTTGATATGACCGTCTCCGTTGGTGGAATAAGTGATTACCCGGCCGTTGGGGTCGGTGATGCTTTTCAGGGTGCGCTTGTTGCCGTTGCCGCGAAACCGGTACTGGTAGGTCCAGCTTTCGCCGCGCACGTCGATCACTTCCACCAGTTGGCGATAGGTGAGCGGATCGGTACTGTCCTCACCGTAGTTGTACACCACTTGGCGGCCGGTGTAGTCCTCGATGCGCTTCAGCCGGTTTGTGGTGACGACGACACCACTGTTTGGGTCCTGGACTTTGTCCCAGTGGTAGGTGATGACGGTATTGCCCAGATGGTCCTTGACATGTTTTATGCGGCCGCCCTCGTACTCTATGCTGACGCGGATACCATTTCTGTCTTCGTAATAACTGATATCCCCGCCTTTGTAGAAGATCAGGTTGCCTTTTCTGTCACGCCAAGTGTAACCATTCTCATTTTTTGTCAGAGTCTGCTTCAGTAGCGAGTGATAGTTGTTACTGCTGGGCACACAGTTGAGAATATCCCGCTCGAACCCTTCCGGGCGGTAGGTCTGGTCGTTGCGAAACAGATAAAACTCATACGGCCGGCAGTTGATAGGGATGTTCAAGCTCGCCCGAGATGCGAGACCGAAACGGCCACCTCCCCCACCATTGGCGTGCCGGAACATACCCTTGCCGTATTCACGCAGCATCGCGATACGCGACTCATCCTCAAGCCCGGCCAGCGCAGCTTGCTCTTCCGCATCCAATTTATCCATTTGCTGCTTATAGGTGAGGATGGGGTTCCAGCGACTGTTCCACTCCCAGCCCGCCTTGGTCCAGCGGCGGTTCATGCGGACGTAACCGCCCAACACCTTGACCCGCATGTCCTCTAGATCTTCCATATTTTCGGAAGTAACAACACGGGGAGTGGCACTGTCGCTGGAGATGCCCGGTTTTGCGTAGACGCCCGGGGCCAGCGTCAAAAGCGCCAGGGACAGGGCGGCTGTTATTGCGATTGTCCAGTGCTTGTAAGCCGGCTGCTGATCGCGGCCAACGGCGGATGGCCGCCCCGCCGCTCCTACAGGCTGGTGCTTTTGGTCCCCGGTGTAACACTTCATTGTTGCTTTTTCCTGGTCTTGTTTTTGATGGGCACGCTTCGCTTTGCCCATCCTACAAATCTTTGGTTTTGCGTTGTTGCCGAGCTGGAGCTCGGCGTTCCCGGGGGGCGCCCTCTCCCCCGGCCCCTCTCCCGCAAGCGGGAGAGGGGAGAAAAGAGCTCGGCTCCTTTCCTAAATCATTGGGCGCTGGTGTTGTCCTTGTTGCAGTCGTCGCAGCTCGGATCCGGCTCGCACTGCAGGGTTTCCGCTTCGCCGCCGATCGGCGTGTAGCCACCGCCGTAACCGGTGCCGCTACCACCTCCTCCGCCGTAGTAGTAGCTGCCACTACCGCCACCTCCGCTACCGGAGGAACCACAGGAGCCATAGGAGGCGGTGGCCCAGTGGGTGGAGGTACCTCCGGGGACTACCTGTCCGTTCGCACACTGGCTCTGGTAGCTGACGTTGTACTGGTAGCTGTAGCTGCCGCAGCCGGCGCCGCTGGCTCCACCTTCTTCGTTCGGATTGAAGTCACGCAGGGCGGTGATGCGGTAGGGGATGTAGACCACCTCACCCGCTTCGAGAGTTTCCGGTATCTCGGCCAGGAACTCGAAGGACACGACATCGTTGCCCGACGGCAGCGTGCCCTGCACTTCGTCCGCGCGGATCAGGCCGTAGTTGGTCAGGCTGAGTTCGCCGGTAAAGACATCGCCCTTCTTCATGTCCGGCAGGGTGACGCTGATCGGGTCGAGCATCACCACCGCCACCGGCACCTGGGTTTCGAAGGTGGCTTCCAGCTTGATCTCGTAGCGGTCTTCCAGGTTGATCTCGTTCACCTGCCACTCGACGGTGACAATCTGGTTCATCAGGAAGACTTCTTCGGCGATCGTTGCACCAGGCTTGACCCACAGGCGGCCGGAGACGCTCTCGTGGTCGAAGGCGCTTACCCGGTAGGCGTAGCGGCCGGCGGGCAGGTCCTTGAGCAGGGCCTCTCCGTTGGCGTCGCTACCAATGGTGCGGGTTTCGGACAGCACCTGTTCGTTCTGCAGTTCTATCTTGGCGCCGGCCAGGCCCGGGATCAGCTGGTTGTCCTCGCCCAGGGTGGCGGTGTAGATGTCGCTGATATGGAAGAAGGCATCGCCGATTTCCGAAGTGACTACCGCGACGAACATCTGCACCGCGAAGTTGTGGCCGCCGTCGCCCTGGACCAGCAGGTGGAACTCGTAGTTGCCCTGCTCTACCGAAACATCCGGGCTGAAGGTGACGCTGATATCGCGGCTCGCGCCTATGTCCATATCGCCGAGGTTGGCGGTGCCGTCGAGGCGCACCCAGGCCGGGGCCGGGCTCTGTTCGCTGTCCACCAGGGTCAGGGTGGCATTGCGCAGCACGTCGAAGCCGGTGTTTTTCAGCGTGAAGGTTTCGGTGGTGCTGCCGCCGAGGGCGACGCCGGTGTCGATAAACGACGGCGTGGCCTTGATGACCGGGCGGCTCTCGGACAGGCGGTACTCCAGCGCAATATCCTCCAACACCTGCGCCGCGCCGTTGACGTCGGCCAGTACCTGGAAGTAGAGGAAGCCGTTTTCCGGGGCCAGGTTGTCGCCGGACAGGATCAGGTTGATTACGCCTTTCTGCTGCGGCGCCAGCTCGATGACCGAGCCCAGATCCAGGTGCAGGCCCTGCGGTATCTGCAGCTGTTCGGCGCCCGGCTCCGCCACCGACTCCAGGCGCACGTTGCTCAGTTCGCTGCCGTAGCCGGCCTTCACGCTGATGGGCACCGTCTGGTTGTAGTTGCGCGGAATATTGATATTCACCTGCCGCGGGCTGACTTCCGATGTGAGCACCGCAAATTCCCCCTGGTTCGGGCGGCCGAGGCTGTCCGGGTGGATGACGGACACCCGCCAGTTGCCGCTCTGCCCCTGGGGATCGAACTCGTAGGAGAAGTTGCCGTCGCTATCGGTGATCACCGACACCTGCCGCTCGAAGCCGCGCACTTCCATCACCAGGGTCAGCGGTACATTGCCGATGGGCGATGCGCTGCTGCGATCCAGGGCGCGGCCGCTGAGGGCGACGGTTTCCTCGGCGCTGTAGATCTGCGCCGGAGCCACCGTGGTCAGCTCGCCGTAGTAGGCGGTCTCCTGCAGCGACGCCTGGGTGCGGGTGCCGTTGCCCCCGATCACCACCTGGGTGGGCTTGCCGGTGTGGTAGCGGAAGTGGTCGATTTCCAGTGCGACGGTGACCTGGTCCGGCGCCGCCTCTGGAATCGGCACCTCTATCCAGTCGGAGACGAAGCTCTCACCGGGCTGCAGGCGCGCGACCGTCTCGCCGCTGGCTACGGTAATCACATCGCCGGTAAATTGCTGCACCGGCTGGGTGGAGAGCAGGTTGCCGTCCGCGTCCTCGATGCGGATGCGCACCTCGTCCGACGGATTGCCGCCGTTGCCGCGCGCCATCAGCACTTCGGTTTCCACAAACGAGGTGTTCTCCATGGTGAAGCGCACCTTGCCCAGGCCACCGCGGTAGACGGTGTCGGTTTCCAGGCCGAGGCGCAGGGCCGCGTCGCCGACCAGCACTTCGTCTTCCGCGCGGATAAACACGGCCTCGCCGGGCAGCGGCGACTGCTCCAGGCGCAGCTGGATATTGCTTAAAGTATCCAGCTTCTCGTAGCCGCCGATTACGATCGGTACTTCCACCAGACCGCCGGCGGCGACGGAGAAGCTGACGGACTGGTGCTCGCGCATTACGCCATTGTCGCTGACGGTGGCGAACAGCTTCACCCCGGAGACGTCACCGCTGCCGCGGTTCTGCACGCGGAAGCGCACTTCGTTCATCACGCCGCGCTTGATGGCGGTATCACCATCCTCTGCTTCGATCACTTCCACCGACAGTGCCGGCAGCAGCAGGCTGTGGCCGATGCTGGTCGCGCCCTGCTCGTCCTCGGCGATGACCGTGTAGCGGCGCTCGGCGATCGCGCCCTGCGCGCCGGCGGTGTAGCTCTCGTCCACGAAGGTGGTGGGGTTGCCGCCGTGGGGAATCAGCGCGCTGGTGATTTCCTGCAGGTCGCCGTCTTCGCCCACATAGACGCGGTAGCCGGCGATGGCGGTGCCGCTGTGGTTCCACTGCAGCTGCGGATTGCCGTCGGCATTGACCGCAATGCTGATGTCGGAGACCGGCAGCAGGCCGAAGTTCAGGTAGGCCGTTTCGCTCGGCGCCGACTCGTTGCCGGCCTCGTCCAGCGCGGTGATCACATAGGCGTGCTCGCTCTCGCTGGGCTTGGCGTCCAGGGCGATGGTGTCGGGGATGCCGGTCTGCAGCGGCGCTATGCCCTGCAGGGTTTCCGCGGTCGCGCTCTCGCCGTCGGCCAGGTTCAGGCGGTAGAGGTTGTAGGTGAGCTTGTCGACCGTCTCGCTGTTGCCACCGGCATCCAGCGCCGGCGCCTGCCAGGTTGCCACTATGCCGGCGCCGTTCAGTTCCAGCGCCAGTTCCGTGGGTACGGCGGGGGCAACGCTGTCCGCGCTGACCGCCACCGGTGCGCTCATGCCGCTCACCGCGATCTGGTCGTTGCTGCGGCGCTCGCTGGCGATAGCATAGAAGTAGTTGTCGTCAGTGGGCAGGGTGTCGCTGGTTTCGGTTTCCGACAGGCGCAGTATCTCGGCAAACTCCGCATCACTTTCCGCCTTGCGGTAGAGCACATAGCGGGCCTCTTCCACCGCATCCCACTCGAGCGCGACTTCGCCGCCCGGCTGCGCAATGGCCTTGAGGTTCTGCGGAATATCCAGCGGCGGCAGATCGCCCTGGTAGACCTGGAAATTGTTCGGCACGCGGATCTTGCTACCGATATTGTCCAGATCGTCCAGTGCCTGGTAGCTGAAGCGCAGGTTTTCCACCGCCGGGTTGCCACTGTCGTCCCGGCCGGCGCTGACCGGCAGTGCAAAGCTGCCCACCCACAGGGGGCTGCCCTGCGTGGACTGGGCATCGCGCACCAGGCTGATACCGCCCTCAAAGCCGGCAACTTCGACATTGTCGATCAGCGGCACCAGCGTTGGCATTTCACCCGGCTTGACCTCGTCGTCCAGGCGCAGCACCACTTCCACTTGCAGGCCGCTCTGTTCGTCGACCTTCAGCGGCTCGCCCGGGTTCAGGGTCAGCGCGGTGACCTCCGGCCCCTTGGCATCGATCAGCAGCGTGGTGCCCTGCTCTATCACCGTGCCGCGGTTGCCGACATCGTCATGCGCCGACAGTACCGCATAGGCGGTGCCGGAGAGCATGCCCGGTTCGATCACAAAGCTGCCGCTGTAGAGGGTGTCATCGCTGTAGTCCACACTCAGGTCCACGGCAATGGGCACGCCGCCTTCCGGCACCATGGCGAAATAGGGCTTGTTGCGCAGCGGCTCATCGAACTGAACGGTGACCTCCACGGTGCCCGGCGCGTGGCGGCCGCTGGCGGCATCCACCAGGCCATTGGACTGGTAGCTCACCTCCAGCGCGTGCGGACCTTCGCTGTCCGCCTCGGCCTCCACCAGGTTGGACAGGCTGCTCTCCGTGGCCGCCTCATTGACGGTGGTGACCGCATAGAAGTAATCGTCGTCCACCGACGGCATATCGGTGAATTTCGCATCGGTCAGCAGCTGGCTGTTCACCTTCTGCGATTCCTGCGCAGTGGCAAACGGGGAGGTGGAGCGATAGACGTTGTAGCCGGCAGTCTGGTTGTCGGCGTCGTCGCTACTCACCGCACTCCAGGACAGCGAGATCTGGCCCAGTTCCCTTTCGATGGCAGTCAGATCGGTCGGTGCATCCGGAATGGACGTGTTGAGCGTGATGGTGCGCGCGGCACTCTGCGCGCCGAAGCCGCTGCGGCCCGGGTACTCGGCCGCGGCAGTGATCAGGTTATCGCCCTCTTCCAGCGCGATCTCCACCTGGAACTTGCCGTAGCTGTCGACCGGCTCGACGGAGCCCACCGGCGTACCATTGCGGTAGAGCTGTACCTGGGTCTGCTTTTCCGTGCTGCCGTAGACGGTTACCGTCGGGTTGTTGGTCAGCCAGCCCTCGCTGGGGCTGGTGATCTGCGGCGCGGGCGGCGCGGCCAACGCTACGCTGAAGCCGTACTGGGCAATGGTGACATTTTCCCAGACGTCGTAGGCCTTGACCGTCAGGATATGTTCGCCGTCCGCCAGACTCAGCAGCGCGAGGTTGCGCCCGAAGGCGCCGCCGCTGGCGGCATATTCGGTGCCCAGCAGATTGCCGTCCAGATAGAACTCCACCCGCGCAACGCCGGACTCGTCGGCCGCTGCAATCTTGAAGCGGCCGTCCTGTACCAGCTGCGGTGCTGCAGTGAGATCCAGCAGTTCTGTACCCTGCTGGTATTCCGCAGCTTCGATAGCCGGGCCCTCGGTATCCGCCACCGGCGTGACCTCAACCGGCGTCACCACCGGATCGGAACCGCCGGAGATATTTACCGCGGCCACGGTTACATAGTAGGTAGTGCCGTTCTTCAGGCCCGCCAGGGACCAGTTGTGTTCGCTATCGGACGAGGAACCCTTGCTGCGAACCGACTTGGGCTGCAGCCCGGCAGTCGAAGCGAAGCTGCTCTCCTGCACGTAGACCGCGTAGTTCTTCAGTAGCTCGTAGGGGGCGACGCTGGACCAGCTGATTTCTATCTTGCTGCTCTTCGGTGTGGCGGCCACTGTACTCGGATTGGGCAGCAAGGTGGTGCCCGCATTGGTGATACCGGTGGAGGCGTTGCCACTCTCATCGTAGGCGTACACGCGCACCGGATAGGAGGTGGCCGGGTTAAGGCCGGTTATCAGATGTTGCACCACCGCCTGCGGATCGCCGAGGGACGCCAGCGGAATATCGTCCACCCGGCCGCTCTGGTCCTCTACAAACTCCACCTTGTAGCCGGCCAGATCGCCGGCGGAATTTCCAGACGGATTCCAGTTCAGCTGCAGGCTATCCGCGCCGGGCGCGACAGCCAGGTTGGCAATCTCATCCGGCGCTTCCACATCCACCGGCACTGCCGCTACCGAAGTGACGGACGGATTGACCAGACCCTGGGTATCGTATGCGACCACGGCGAAATGGGCCTGGGTATCCCGCGGCAAACCTTCCACGCGGAACTGTTTGGCCCCCTGCGGCACAACCGCAACTGGGGCCTTGCCGGCGATATCGGTAAAGCTGTTCGCACTTTGGTAGATGCGGTACTCGCCGATATCGTTGCCGTTGGCGAACTCGTCGTAGCTACTCCAACCCAGCAGCAGCTCGGTGCCGCTGCCGTTGGGGTCGATCGCCAGCGCCACCGGGCCGGGTGGATTGTTGTCGTAGCGGATCTCCGCCAGTGTCGGCTCGCTCTCATTGCCGGCGGCATCGCGCACTACGAAGGAGATGGTGTTGTCGCCCTGCAGCAGCGCCACCTGCGTGCTCCAGTTGGTCTCCGTAGACGCAACCACCGCCAGGCTGCCGTTGACCAGCACTGCACTGCCCGCTTCCTTGGTGCCGCTAAATACCTGGGCGTTGACGGTGGTTACGGCAGGATACTCACCCAACTCCACAGGTGCCGGCGGCGTGTAGTCCAGTACAAAATTGTAAGTGCGCTGGGTGGAGAGGTTGCCGAGCTTGTCGGCAACACGGGCCACTATCTGATACTCCCCGTCCAGGAAGGGCGCATCCGGGGTGAACTGGATCTGGCCTTCGAACAGCGCTATGGAGCCAGCCAGAGCGACGCCGTTGCGCTTCACAACCAGCGAACTGGCGTCCAGGTCTATGCCGCTGCCTTCCTCAGTAACGACCAGCGTCACATAGGGCGGCGCGACATTGATACTGCCGGTAGGGTTGGCCGCGGTAACATTCGGCGCCTTACTGTCCACATGGAAGATCAGCGACACCGGCTCAGACAGATTGCCACTCAGATCCCGCGCCACGACTTCGATCGTGGACTCACCTTCCGGCAGATAGTAACTGCCGGACCAGCTGCCGGAACCGGAGGGAACAATTTCACTGCCGTTGACCAGAATGGCCGTGTTGTCTTCGCGGCTGCCGGAGAGGGTTATCCAGCGGTTGTTGGAAGTATTGACCTCCGGTGCCAATGGCTGATCCACGACCAGTGCGACAGGAGGGGTAAAGTCGATGACTATCTGCGTGGCGAACTTGTCATCTTCCGGCTCCAGCTCTATGCCATCTTGGTCTTGATCCATGCCGCGACCGTTAGAAGCAAAAATATCAGGGCCAACTTTAAAAGTGTATGCACCCTCTGATAGTGGCTGCTCCAGCTTGACCTCAAATTGAGCAAACTCTCTCGCGACAACCTCCACTATTTCGACAGAGAGACCTGATGAGTTCAATAGCTCGAAATCGTTGACATCAACGGTTTCTATCTCAATTCCCGTAGTAAATTGAACAGAAATACTGTCAATACCTGTGTTTACATAAGCACCGACACCCAATGACTTCACTTTTGGCGCGGAACCCCGCTCCGCAAGATAAACCGTTCCAGCTTGCCCATAGTACTCGGAAGATGAATGAGCTTTGCCGCCATTGGCCTGGACTTGCGAACTTTCTAACCCCTGCAACAAATCAAAATACAGAGCCACACGACCACCACCACCACCACCGCCATTATTACCATGTCCGCCATTGGCGGAGATAAGTGCGGAATCTCCTGCGGTTAGAGTACCTACTTCAAGCCAGAGAGAGCCACCTGAACCACCTCCATTCCTGTCTCCTTGTCCATTAGCAAGAATAGAGCCGTCAAGTATAAGATTGTTTGTCTTTATACGGAGAGCGCCACCGCCTCGACTAAAAAGTGTGGAGTTATTCCTGCCCCCGACTCCGAAATCATCTGGTTGCAATTCACTACCATAAGTTGAGTTAGTAGTAGAGCCTTTCAGGCCACCTAAACCACCATAACTCCCTCCTGACAAATCTCCTACATCACTATTTGGCCCATAGCCCAACGCGTTAACATCTATCTTGCTGTTTCCGTCAATGCGGATCTCATCAGCTTCTAATAGTAAGCTTTTAGCATTAGGAGAATCGACCAAATCGCCAACGTGAGATAAAACTGCACCATTTAGTAGTGAAAGGTTATGCCAAGTTTCATCTGCGGAAACTATATACCTTATGCCTTCAACCAACAGGTCGTCATTGTAAGAATCCAGTTTTCCATCAGAGTAAAAATTAGAAGAAATGCCTGCAATTCCCTCACTAATATGTGTAGGTCCTGCAACCGTTATATTGAGGCTGTAAATAATTCTGTGTAACCGCCCATGCCGCTGGTTACTGGTGATCGACCAAGCGATCACCAAATTCGATCATAAAACGGTTTAGCGCTGGCTTCCAGTTGCGG